>JAAWPK010000035.1 GCA_022799935.1 Clostridia bacterium | reverse complement strand
CATTTTAATCCTCTACTGATTACACTTTATCTCTATCAGCATTCAGGGTTACGCTATATAAAGTGTGAACCTGAAAGAATTTAAGTCGCCGTCGCCTCCATAAAAGGGACGGATGTTGCTACGACCAGAAACTGGATTGCGTAGAACACGATGACCAGTGTAGTTTGCTTCCATTGTCCATTCAGCACAATTTCCTGCCAAGTCATAGATATTCTTTGATACATCTTCTGCTACACTTTACTCCTAATATAGATTATTTTTATCTATTTTCGTCATCTCCATATCCTTCTGGAGTTCTTTTTGATGTACTATTTGAAATATTATTTCCTCCTCTGTTATCAGTCCCTCTGCAACCATTTTATTTTTATACCATTTAACTTTTTCCCTATTCAAATATCCTGTTTCATCATTATCTGCTATTTCTTGCTGAGTATATCCATTTCTCAATCCTTTAAGTATCTGCTCTCTTATTTCTCTTTCATTGTTTTCAAATTTAGCCATCTTTATTTCTTCATCTGTTATTCTTCCTTCATCTTTTAAACTCTGTATAAGCTCTTGTACATATGATAAAGAAACATATTTTAAATCTGAGATTATTTCTCTTTGCGAATATCCTCTTAAAAGAAGCACATATACTCTTTCTTTATCTTTCGCCTTTTTCTCTGCTCTCTTTTCAGCTATAATATCGTGTGTTATTTTTCTTTCTGCTATTAGTTTTTTCTTAATTTCTTTAAATATTCTTACTTCTATATTTAAGTTTTTTTGTATTGACTCTGGTGGAAGTCCCATAAGTAAAAATTTCAAACACTCTTCTAGTAGTTCGTCATCTATCTCAGTTTGCAATTCCCCTCCAGCATTTCTTCCTGCTTTCTTATATTTTACCTTTCCTTCTTCCTCTAGTTTTTGTATAATAGGTCTAATAGTTCCATATCCATAACCAACATCTTCTTCTATTTCTCTATATTTTTTACCTTCATTTACAAGTTGTATTATTCTCATTTCTAATTTCGCTTTTTTATGATTTTCGCTTTCGCGTACAGCTCTATCTATTTCATCTTGAGTTATTTCTCCTTTTGAAACTAAATCTCTTTTATATGCAGAAACCATTGAATTTGAAATACCTATATGATTTGCAATTTCTGTAAAAGTTTGGCCCTTCTTTAAGCCTTTTAATGTTATAGCTTTATAATCATTTTTCTCTTCATCTGTAAACCTTGCTCTTAAACTTTTTTTCATTTTAAATTACTCCGAACTAATTATTTCAAGAATATTCTATCACATATTTACATAATTTTCAATAATAAAAGATCCTCTAAAATTATGATGTGGTTATTCTCTTCTTGACTTATTGAATTTTTAAAGCATTTTGACATTTTATGTCAAATATGTTATACTTAATTTATCTTTTTTTGAAGGAGGCTTTGGTATGCCTGATGACAAAAAGCGGCTCTTTTATGTCCTGAAAACCAAAGAAGGCTTTCTGACAACTAGCTGCTTTATTGATCCATCTATGCTTGATGGCACCCTCAGTGGATATCTCCGGTTTATGCGTGGCTATTTGCTACTACTAAACTCCGATACTATTGGTGGTGATGATTTAAGCAAAGAAGAAATGGTCAGAGCATTTTTCCAGTGTTCAGCATGCACTATCCCATTACCAACTGAAACATGTAGCATTTTGGTGTATGAGTGTCCTTTTCCTGAGGCTTCATTTGATGGACGCTGTGCACACTGCGAAAAGAAGGAAGAGTGTGGTATTCCACTCTCTAGAGAGCCGATCCAAATCATCTAAAAACACTGAGTTTCCTATTTCCCTGGATTGGAATACAAAGAAAAATCGTAGAGTAAGCATTTATTGCTTCTCTACGATTTTTCTTATATATTATTTCCATAATATGCATCTAGTAATATTTGTTTTAATTCTGTTACTAATGGAAGTCTTGGGTTTGCTGTTGTACATTGGTCTTCAAATGCTTTTTCTACTAAGTCATCTAATTTAGATAAAAATTCTGTCTCACTTATTCCTTCTCCTTGAAGTGTACTTGGTATTCCAAGTTTTTTATTCATTTCTTGTATTGCTTTTATTAATGATTTTATTCCTTCTTCTGTACTTCCGCATTTTAATCCTAATCTTTTTGCAAGATTTGCATATTTTTGGTCTGCTATAAAATATTCATATTTAGGGAATGATACAAATTTTGTAGGTTTTGTACTGTTATATTTTATAACATAAGGAAGTATTATTGCATTTGCTCTACCATGTGCTATATGGAATTCTCCTCCAAGTTTATGTGCTAAAGAGTGATTTATTCCAAGGAAAGCATTTGTAAATGACATTCCTGCTATACAGCTTGCATTGTGCATTTTTTCTCTAGCAATTCTATTATTTCCATCTTCATATGCTATTGGTAAATAATTAAATACTATTTCTACCGCTTTTTCAGACAACCCATCTGTATAATCTGACGCCATATTTGATACATAAGCTTCTATTGCATGTGTTAAAACATCCATTCCTGTATCTGCTGTAATTTTCTTTGGAAGTGTCATAACTAAATCTGGATCAATTATAGCTATATCTGGTGTTAATTCATAATCTGCAAGTGGATATTTTATATTTTTCTTTTTATCTGTAATTACTGCAAATGAAGTAACTTCTGAACCTGTTCCAGATGTTGTTGGTATTGCTACTAATTTTGTTTTCTCTCCAAGTTTTGGGAACTTATATGTTCTTTTTCTAATATCCATAAATTTAAGTTTAAGTCCCTCTACATCAGCTTCTGGATGTTCATAGAAAAGCCACATTCCTTTTGCTGCATCTATTGGGCTTCCACCACCAACTGCAATTATTACATCTGGATTAAATTTCTTCATTGAATCAATTCCCCTTTGGATTGTTTCAAAAGAAGGATCTGGTTCAACTTCTGCAAATATTTCAGAATGTACATATTCTTTTCTTTTTCTTAAATGATATAATATTTTATCTATATATCCGAAGTTTTACCATTGATTCATCTGTTACTATAAATGCTCTAGTTATATCTGGCATTTTCTCTAGATAACCAATTGCTCCTGCTTCAAAATATATCTTTTCTGGTATCTTAAACCATTGCATATTTACTCTTCTTTTTGCTACTCTTTTTATGTTTATTAGATTCACTGAAGATACATTTGCTGTTGTTGAATTTCCTCCAAATGTACCACAGCCCAGTGTAAGTGATGGCATATTTGTGTTATATATATCTCCTATTGCTCCGTGCGTTGATGGAGAATTTACTATAATTCTTCCGTACCTTTACTTTATTTGAAAATTCTCTAATTGTTTCTTCACTTTCTGAATGTATAACAGCTGAATGTCCAAGTCCACCATATTCAATTAATTTTTCTGCAAGTTCTATTCCTTTTTCAGAATCAGCAACTGTATAATATGCTAAAACTGGGCTTAATTTTTCTTTTGAGAATGGAAATCCTTCCCCTACTCCAGTTTGTGGAACAACTAATATCTTAGTAGTTTCTGGAATTTCTATACCTGCATTTTTAGCTATATTATATGGGCTCTGTCCTGCAATTACTGAGTTTAGTTTTCCTTCTGTAAACATGCTCTTTTCTAGTTTTTCTATATCTGACTTATTTAAGAAATAGCAATCTGCTTCTTTCATTAGTTTTTCAAATTCCTTTGAAATATCTTTATCTACTATTACTGCTTGTTCAGAAGCACATATCATTCCATTATCAAATGATTTAGAAAGTACCAAGTCTGTAACAGCTGTTTTAAGTTTCGCTGTTTTATCTATATAACAAGGTACATTACCAGGTCCTACACCTAATGCTGGTTTTCCACAAGAATATGCAGATTTAACCATTCCAGTACCACCAGTTGCAAGTATTAAATTTACATCTGGATGGTTCATAAGCATACGAGTTGCAGTAACTGATGGCTCATCTACCCAAAGAATACAATCTTCTGGTGCACCCGCACTTATTGCTGCTTCTCTTAATATTTTTGCTGTTTCTACACTACATTTTTGTGCTGATGGGTGGAATCCAAATACTATTACATTTCTTGTTTTGGCCGCTATTATTGATTTAAACATTGTTGTAGAAGTAGGATTTGTAACTGGTGTAACACCTGCAATTATTCCAATAGGTTCTGCAATTTCTTCATACCCTTCTTCAACATTGTCATTTATAACTCCAACTGTTTTATCATATTTTATACTATGATATACATATTCAGAAGCAAACATATTCTTTGTTATTTTATCTTCATATATTCCTCTACCTGTTTCTTCTACTGCCATTTTTGCAAGTTTCATATGATTTTCAAGTCCTGCCATAGCCATTTTTTTAGTAATATTATCTACAGTCTCTTGATCTAATTTCATATACTTTTGAGAAGCAATTTTCGCTTTTTCAATAATGTTATCAATTTCTTTTTTTATCTTTAGTTCTTCTTCTTCACTAATCTCTTTTGCCATTTTTATAATCCTCCTTTGTTTTATTTTATTATATGAATTTTAAAAATAATCATACATTTTAAATTTTTCAACTAAAATTATATATCAAGCTTATAGTTTGGTCAAGATAAAAATATATAAAAAAATAGCCTCCATATTTGGAGGACCATTTTTTATTGATTGTTCTTAATATATTCTACAACATCATTTACTGTAACTATTTTTTCAGCATCTGCATCTGGAATTTCCATATCAAATTCTTCTTCAAGTGCCATTATTAATTCTACTATATCTAAAGAATCTGCACCTAAATCGTCAATAAATGATGCTTCTAAAGTTACTGTATTTTCTGTAACACCAAGTTGTTCAACTATTATCTCTTTTACTTTGTCAAAAACTTCTTCTGTATTCATATTTATGTACCCTCCTTATTTTTATCAATTATTTTGTTCACACTAAACATATTATATATTATTAAATTTGTCAAGCCTTTTTTTACATTTTTTCAAATTCTTCTATCATTTTATCTACAGCCTTGTTTTTTACAAACTCCTCAGCTTGCTTGATAGTAAAGTAAAATAGGTATTCATCACTACTTCCATGTGCTTTTACTACAGGTTTTTTTACCCCTAAAAATAATGCACCACCATATTCTTTATAATCCATAGTTTTTGCAAATCTTTTTATTGCTGGTAAACAAGGAATTGAAGCTATTATAGAAAGAATATTTTTCTTTAGACTTTCTGTTAAAGATCTTTTTACAAGCTTTCCAAGCCCTTCTACTGCTTTTAAAAATACATTTCCTGTAAATCCATCTGTAACAATGGCATCTATTTCTCCTGAAAATGCATCTCTTCCTTCTACATTTCCGAACAAAGTTTATATTTAGCTCATTTGAATTTTCCTTCAACAACCTATATGCTTCTTTTGTTAAGTCATTACCTTTTGTTTCTTCTGTTCCTATATTAAGTAATCCTATTCTTGGACTATCTATTTTATATGTGTTCTTTAAATATATGCTAGACATTTGAGCGAATTGTACTAAATTTATTGGCTTACAATTTGTATTTGATCCTGCATCTATTAATAAAAATCTACTTTTATATGCTGGAAGTATTCCGCGCAAGTGCTGGTCTATCTATTCCTTTTATTCTTCCAACTAATAAAGTTGCACCGTGTAAGTAATGCTCCCGAATTTCCAGCAGATATAAATACATCTCCTTTTCCTTCTTTTAACAAATTAAATCCAACTACCATCGAAGAATCTTTTTTATGCTTTATTGCAACAGTTGGTATATCTTCCATTTCTATTGTCTCTGTTGCATTATGTATTTTTATATTGCTAGCAATGTCTGTTATATTATCTTTTCCATAAAATTCTTTTACTTTTTTATTTATTATCTCTTCATTTCCTACTAATATTATATCTGCATTAACTTCTTTTGCAGCCTTTGTTGCACCTTTTATTACTGCATCTGGTGCATTGTCTCCTCCCATTGCGTCTACTAATATTATCATATTTTTATGTTTCCCCTTACTAATATAATTATAATATAGTTATATTTATTTATTTTTATTTTATTATTATTTTTTTAAAAAAGCAATATCTTTTAATTAATTTTTTATAATTATTCTTTATCTTCTATATGGACTAAGGGGAAGACTCAGAATTAGTCTTCCCCTTAGCCAAACTTAGCTTCCCTTATCTCATCCTCCTAGCATATTACTCAAAAGTAGCTTATTAGCTTCTTCTATATACTTCTCTACCTTTCTTTCTGTAGGTTTATCCATCAGTTCCATATACCTTTTTAATATCTTCCCATATTCCCTATCAGATATTTGACCTGAGTCCTTCAAGCCTTCAATCATAAATTGGCTCGAGCCTATCAGGAATCCTTGTGAAAGTGGTAGTGCATTGATAGGTATATCTTCTTTCACACTACTTAATATTATTCTCACAAGCTCCATGCTTCCACTTAATTCCGCAACATATTCTATGCACGAAATATACTTTTCATGTGGGACCTGGTCATAATTGAACAGTTCTTCCTCCATCCAATTATATTTTCTTAGCTCTCGGTCACTGATTTCACCGTTCTGTTCAAGGTATCTTACTACCATAGAATTGTCAACTAGCACCTTTCCCAAGAAAAAGCTAAAGGAATCAAATTTCGCTTCCTCATTTTCTGTTTTCACTGTGAAGAAAATGCCAGCTCCAACGATTGCAATTATAACTGTTAGAACTACTACAGTTATAGCAATTCTCCGTTTGTCCCTACTATACCTCTCTTCTACATTCATTGCCATTTTAAGTTTTCTCCTTTTATAATTATTTATGTGTATCTTGTGTTACTTGGATAAGCTATTGGAAACCTCCTTTTTCAAAATTAAACCTTAACTTAAGGTTTTACTGTCTAATTATATCATATTATGTTACCAATTACAATCTTTTCAATTTCAAAGAGGGGTAGCGCCTCGCTACCCCTCTTATCATAACCCACAGTTCCATCCTCTAACCAGCTTTTATTGATCTCTATAACTTCTTGAATGTATCTCTCTGCTATTCTGTGTTTTGGCTTATTGCAGATTTTCTCCCTTCTCTCATTTAGTTCTTCATATTTTTCGTCCGATATCTTACCATATCCATGTACAATTGTAAGCTTTATTTCACCAGACTGCATCATAAATCCATCTTGAAATGCTTGCATGTCGATTACACCAGTTAAATTTAAAGTTGGTATTTTACTACCTGCAAGAGAATTGGTCCTATTTATTACTTCATCTCCCTTTTCCTTGGAATAGTGATTAAATAATTCCAGACTTAGTTCTTCATATTCTAAATATTCCTCTGGTGTTATTTTTTCGAGCCACAATGCTGCGTCAACGAGTGTTTGAGCCCTGCCATAAGCCTCTCCAAGCCTAAAGGAGTTCAGATACTTATTGTATTCACTGTGATACATACGAATTACAGCGCATACAATAAGTATAATGCTTGATATCACACAAGTGACAATGAACAGAGTTCTTGCTGGATTTGGGTTAGTTACTTTCATCCGGTCTTTGTTCATACTTCCAAAACCTCCAAATTTTTCTCCACGACTTGTGGAGTAATAACTTCGTAATTATATCATCTTTTTCCTTGTTTTTCAAGCTTTACATAAAAAATTATGAATCAGAAAGTTTAAACCTTTCAATTTATAAATGTACAGCAAAAGAAGCCTTTTTCAAGGCTTCTTTTATCTAATATTTTTTATATTATTCTATAACTTCTGAAACGATTCCAGAACCAACTGTTCTACCACCCTCACGAATAGCGAATCTTAGTCCTTTTTCAATAGCTATAGGTGTGATTAATTCGATTGTCATTGTGATATTATCTCCTGGCATAACCATTTCTGTTCCTGCTGGTAAATCGATAACACCTGTAACATCTGTTGTTCTGAAGTAGAATTGTGGTCTATATCCATTGAAGAATGGTGTATGTCTTCCACCTTCTTCTTTTGTAAGGATGTAAACTTCTGATTTGAATTTTGTATGTGGATGTATTGATCCAGGTACAGCTAAAACTTGACCTCTTTCGATTTCATCTCTTTGAATTCCTCTTAGAAGAACACCGATATTGTCTCCAGCTTCAGCTTGGTCTAGTAATTTTCTAAACATTTCTACACCTGTAACAACTGTCTTTTTGCTTTCACTAGAAAGTCCTACCATTTCAACTTCGTCTCCAACTTTTACAATTCCTCTTTCTACTCTACCTGTTGCAACTGTTCCTCTACCTGTGATAGTAAATACATCTTCAACTGGCATTAAGAATGGTTGGTCTGTTGGTCTTTCTGGTGTTGGTATATAACTATCAACAGCATCCATTAATTCTTTAATACATGCATATTCTGGTGCACTTGGATCTGTAGCTGTTGACTCTAATACTTTTAGAGAAGATCCTTTTATTATTGGAATCTCATCTCCAGGGAATTCATAGCTTGAAAGTAAGTCTCTAACTTCCATTTCAACTAACTCTAATAATTCTGGATCATCAACTTGATCACATTTATTTAAATATACAACTATATATTTAACACCAACTTGTCTAGCAAGTAAGATATGCTCTCTTGTTTGAGGCATAGGTCCATCAGCAGCTGAAACAACTAATATTGCTCCATCCATTTGTGCAGCACCTGTAATCATGTTTTTTACATAGTCTGCGTGACCAGGACAGTCAACATGTGCATAATGTCTTGGTTCTGTTTCATATTCAACATGTGCTGTATTAATTGTGATTCCTCTTGCTTTTTCCTCTGGTGCTCCATCGATTTGATCATAAGCTGTATATTGTGCTTTTCCTTGTAATCCAAGTACTTTTGTTATAGCAGCTGTTGTTGTTGTTTTTCCGTGGTCAACATGGCCGATTGTACCAATGTTAACATGTGGTTTTGTTCTTTCAAATTTAGCTTTTGCCATTTTTAAAATCCTCCTTTAAATTAAGTCAATTTAAAATCAACTTTTTATTATTTTAAAATTTAATAACTTATTGAAAGTAATAGTATTTTATACTATTTTTGTTTATTTTGCAAGTCTTTTTAATTAATTTGAAAAATAAACTTCGTATTGTGTGGTTAAAATCTAGATAGAAAATCTTCAACATAGACTAGTATGCTTCCAGTTTTTTACTAGATTTTATCCAACACTACTTGTTTCTTTTCTATTATTCTTCTTTTTTAGCTCTAGCTGCAACTATGTTATCTAAGATTGACTTTGGAACTTCTTCATAGTGACTTGGTTCCATTGCATATGTTCCTCTTCCTTGTGTTTTTGAACGAAGGTCTGTTGCATAACCAAACATTTCTGAAAGTGGAATAAATCCTCTTATTATTTGGCTACCATTTCTTGCTTCCATTCCTTCCATTCTTCCTCTTCTTGAATTTACATCTCCAATAACATCTCCCATGTATTCTTCTGGAACTGTTATTTCTACTCTCATTATTGGTTCAAGTATTACTGATTTACCTTTTCTAGCTCCTTCTTTGAAAGCCATAGATCCAGCAATCTTAAATGCCATTTCTGAAGAGTCTACATCATGGTAAGAACCATCAACTAAAGTTGCTTTAAAGTCTATAACTGGATATCCAGCTAGAACTCCTGATTCAGCAGCTTCTCTAATTCCTTCTTCAACTGGTTTGATATATTCTTTTGGAACTACACCTCCAACGATTTTGCTCTCAAATTGTATACCTGTTCCTGGCTCTAATGGTTCCATTTCTAACCATACATGACCATATTGTCCACGACCACCAGATTGACGAATGAATTTTCCTTCAACTCTTACTGCTTCTCTAATTGTTTCTTTATATGCAACTTGTGGTTTACCAACATTACATTCAACTTTAAATTCTCTCTTTAATCTGTCTACAATAATATCTAAGTGTAATTCACCCATACCAGCAATGATTGTTTGACCTGTTTCATGATCTGTATGAGTTTTAAATGTAGGATCTTCTTCTGCAAGTTTTGCAAGTGCGATACCCATTTTTTCTTGAGCTACTTTATCTTTTGGCTCTATAGCTATATCGATAACTGGCTCTGGGAATTCCATAGACTCTAAGATAACTGGGTGTGCCATGTCACATAATGTATCTCCTGTTGTTACTTCTTTTAGTCCAACTGCAGCAACAATATCTCCTGCATATATCTTCTCTATATCTTCTCTATGATTAGAATGCATCAAAAGAAGTCTTCCTATTCTCTCTTTTTTATCTTTGTTTGAGTTTAATACTGTTGAACCTGAATTTAATGTTCCTGAATATACTCTCATAAAGCAAAGTTTTCCAACAAATGGATCTGTTGCTATTTTGAAAGCAAGTGCAGAAAAAGGCTCTTCATCAGAAGCTTTTCTTTCTGTTTCTTCACCATCAAGAGTTACACCTTTAATAGCAGGTATGTCTAATGGTGATGGCATATATGCAACTACTGCATTTAGAAGCTCTTGAACACCTTTATTTTTATATGAAGAACCACAGCAAACTGGAACCATTTTACAAGCAAGTGTTCCAAGACGAAGACCTTTTTTTATTTCTTCTTCTGTCAATTCTTCTCCTTCTAAATATTTCATCATTAATTCATCATCTTGTTCTGCAACAGCTTCTATCATTTTAGCTCTATATTCTTCAGCTTTATCTTTTAAATCTGCTGGAACATCTGTAACTTCTATTTCTTTTCCTAAATCGTCTTTATGAATGAATGCTTTCATCTTTATTAAATCAACGATTCCTTGGAAATTTTCCTCAGATCCAACTGGTATTTGAATTGGAATAGGATTTGCACCTAGTCTAGAGTTAATTTGTTCTACACAAGAATAGAAATCTGCACCAGTAGTATCCATTTTATTTACATAAGATATTGTTGGTACATGATATTTTTCTGCTTGTCTCCAAACTGTCTCTGACTGTGGTTGAACTCCTCCTTTAGCTGCAAGTACTAATACAGAACCATCAAGAACTCTTAGAGATCTTTCAACTTCTACTGTAAAGTCAACATGCCCTGGAGTATCAATTATGTTTATTCTGTGATTTAACCAGAAACAAGTAGTAGCAGCAGATGTTATTGTTATTCCTCTTTCTTGCTCTTGAACCATCCAGTCCATAGTTGCTGCACCTTCATGAACTTCTCCTATCTTATGAGTCTTTCCTGTGTAGAAAAGTATTCTCTCAGTAGTTGTAGTTTTACCTGCATCTATATGTGCCATTATTCCTATATTTCTTGTTCTTTCTAGTGGATATTGTCTATCTGACACTGTTTTTTCCTCCTTATTATTATTTTTTTCTTGTTTGTTTAATTATTTATTCTAATTTGAACAATAATTATTATATTAAAAGGCAATTCAAATCAAAAAAGTAAATATACATTAGTACTTTAAGCGTTTTTATATTTGAATTAATGCCTCAAAATGTTGGTTATTGTTCAAATTTTACCACTTGTAATGAGCAAAAGCTTTATTAGCGTCTGCCATTCTGTGTGTATCTTCTTTCTTTTTGAATGCTCCACCATTTCCAGATACTGCATCCATTATTTCTCCTGCTAATTTCTCAGCCATAGTTTTTTCATGTCTTTTTCTTGAATAGCTAACTAACCATCTTAAACCTAAAGTTTGTCTTCTTTCTGGTCTAATTTCTAGTGGTACTTGATATGTTGCACCACCAACTCTTCTTGCTTTAACTTCAAGAACTGGCATAATATTATCTAATGCTGTTTCAAAAACTTCTAGAGGATCTTTTTGCTCTTTTTCTTTTATAATGTCAAATGCATCATAAACTATTTTTTGAGCTACTGATTTTTTACCATCAAGCATTATATTGTTAATTAATTTTGTAACAACTTTGCTATTATATATTGGATCTGGTAAAACATCTCTTTTTGCTATAAATCCTTTTCTTGGCACTGTTCTTCACTCCTTCTTTTAAATTTAGAATTTAGATGTTCATATAAAACATCAAAGTTACTCTGGATTTTCACCCAGTAAGTGCATATAATCTATTCTAATTTAAGTACCTTAAATCTTAGTAGTTATAAGCACTAAATTTTACTCCTATTTTTTAGGACGCTTAGCTCCGTACTTAGAACGAGCTTGCATTCTGTCTTTAACTCCAGCTGTATCAAGTGTTCCCCTTATAATATGATATCTAACACCTGGTAAATCTTTTACTCTACCACCTCTTATTAATACAACACTGTGCTCTTGTAAGTTATGTCCTATACCTGGGATATAAGATGTAACTTCATATCCATTTGAAAGTCTAACTCTGGCAACTTTTCTTAAAGCTGAGTTTGGCTTCTTTGGAGTAACAGTTTTAACTACTGTACAAACACCTCTTTTTTGTGGTGCTCTATTGTCTGTAGTTCTATTCTTTTTAGAGTTAAATCCATGTTGTAATGCAGGAGCTGTAGATTTTGCTTTTGAAGTTTGTCTTCCTTTTCTTACTAATTGATTAATTGTTGGCACTTAAATTTCACCTCTCTTTTTTATAAACTTATTAATTCTCTAAGGAATCAACGCTATATATTTTACCATTTTTTCTCTCCAAAGTCAATGTTTTTAGGTAAAAAATTACTATGTGCATTTAGTAAAACACATAGTAATTTTTATTATTTATTTATTGCTGTAATTTCTAAGTCTCTTGCATTGTCACAGTTTTCTGTAATTATTGCATTTAGTGTTGTTGTTCCACCTGCAGGTATTGCTGCTACTATTCCTGTAATATTAGTAATTACATTTTTATTTTGATCTAATACATTTATTTTAACATATTGAGATTTACTTTCAGTTGGATTATTATTTTTAACAGTTGCTGTTACTGTAGTAGTTCCTTCTTTATTTACAAGATTTAAATCAGTAAATTCTAGTCCTGCATATTTTTTGTCTTCTGTTGTCATTTCTAAAGTATTCCCTTCTCCAGTCTTCACATTGCTGTTTGGCGTATTTTTTTCCTTACCACCCATTACACATATTGCAATGATTATAATAGCAATGATTGCTATTCCTCCCATTACTATAAGGCGCTTTTTCTGGTCAGCTTTCATTTTATTCCTCCTTATGCAAATTTTTTACTATTTAAATAAGGTTTGATTACCTTAGTCCATGCCGATTGCTAAGCAATCTTATATATATGTGCCTTGAAAGTTTTATTTTTGATAAAGCACACTTTTCTTATTAATATATATTAAAATCTTTTTAATGTCAATATATAATTTTATTATTTCAAAGTATTTATTATTTTATCAATAATTTGCATAAACCAATTAGAATTTGAATTTATACTTTTTATTTCTTCTGAACTAGTTTCTACATAATCTTTCTTTGGTAAAGTAACATATACTTTTTGCTCAGGACTCAATTTCTTCATTCCTAATAATTCTGTTGCTTCTTGTTCTATCCTATTTAGATTTAAACTGCTTTCAATATTAGCTTCTAATTGTGCTGTTTCCTTTTCTATAATACCTAATTCTGTTTTTAATTTTGTCAGGTCTGAATAATTTTTATCTATTACTGAATATCTGTAACTAATAACAAATAAAGCTGAGAACCCCAATGCTACATATAATAATATTTTTGTTTGATTTGCTCTGCTATTTTTTACATTAACTTTTTTATTTGTTTTTCTAGCAGTACTTTTTTTAGGATATGTCTTTTTTATAGTTTCATACTCTGGTTTTAATTTCCTTGGACTTGTTTCATACTGATATCTATTATATGCCATGGGTTTCACCTCCTTTGTTAATTTTAATTTCTTTTGTTACACTCTTTCAAAAATCCTAAGCTTAGCACTTTTTGATCTTGAATTTTCTATTTGTTCTTCATTACTTGCTATTATTGGTTTTTTATTTATAATTTTTCCTAAACTTACTGCTCCACAAACACAATATGGTAATTCCTTTGGACAAGTGCATTTACCGAACTGCATCTGTAAATGCCTTTTTTACAGCTCTATCTTCTAATGAATGAAATGTAATAACACTCAATCTACCATTTGTTTTTAGAAGATTTATTGCTGTTATTATTGTTTGATATAATGGTTCAATTTCATTATTAACTTCTATTCTTATTGCCTGAAAAGTTCTTTTTGCTGGATGTCCATCTTTAGAAAATTTTGCGGGTATTGATTTCTTTATAATTTCTGTAAGCTCTCCTGTTGTAACTATTTCTTTTATTTTTCTTGCTTCACAAATATTCTTTGCAATCTTTTTGGAAAATTTTTCTTCTCCATATTCATCTATAATTTTATATAATTTTTCTTCTGGATATGTGTTTATTATATCTCTTGCAGTTAAACTTGCAGTCTTATCCATTCTCATATCAAGTATACTTTCAGGAGACATGTAACTAAAACCACGATTCCTACTATCTAGCTGATATGATGAAACTCCTAAATCTAATAGTATTCCATCAACTTTTTCTATTTTCATTTCAGATAATATATTTTCCATTTCATCATGGTTTCCATGTACATATTTAATATTATTATAGTCTTTTAACTTTTCTTTGGCAGCTTGTATTGCTTCTTCATCTCTATCAATTCCTATTAGTAAACCTGTATTATTTAATGTTTTTGCTATTTCAAAGCTGTGACCTGCTCCTCCTAAGGTTCCATCAACATATATTCCATTTTCTTTGATTTCTAATCCTTGAATAGTCTCTTTTAGCAATACTGGCTTATGTTTAAATTCCACTTTTGCTATTCTCCTTGAATAATAAAGCATTACAGTTGGTAAAAAAATAATACCAACTGTAAATTAAATCTACTCTAAAATATCTTTTGTTTTTATAACTATTATTACTTTTGTTTTTCCATTTACTTTTCTTTAGAATTCGTCTTTCTTTAGTTTATATTCAAAATTTTCTTTTGTAGATTTTTGTCTTTTGTTTAAAATACTCTTTTATAGACTTACTTTATTTATCTTTTGTAAACTTTAATTTTTATCTTTTGTAAATGCCATCATTTGTTTACTACATCTTTGTCTTTTGTTCAAATTATGTAGTATTTGTACTTTTTTCTTTTGTTTATTGCTATTTTCTTTTGTATTCTTTCATCTTTTGTTTGATTTATATAAACTTTTGCAAGTTATATACCTAATAGTTTGTCCATATTTTCTGCAATTTCATCAGCAGAAATGTTTTCTTCACTTTTGTTCCATGTTTCCTTATCCCAAATTTCTATTCTTGTTCCTACTCCAAGGATAACTATTTCTTTTTCTAATTTTGAATAGCTCCTTAAATTTCCAGGAATTAAAAATCTTCCTTGTTTGTCTATTTCACATTCAATAGCTCCAGATAAGAAAAATCTTACAAAGTCTCTTGCATTTTTGTTTGTAAGTGGAAGTGTTTTTAGTTTTTCTTCGAAATTGGTCCATTCTTTTTGTGAATAAGCAAATAAACATCCATCTAATCCTTTTGTTAAGATGAACTTCTCTCCTATGTCTTCTCTAAGTTTTGCTGGCATTATTACTCTGCCTTTTGCATCTACAGAATGTTCATATTCACCTATAAACACTTATGAACCACCTCCGTTCATCTTTGTGACACTTTCTACCACTTCTCTCCACTTTAATTAGATTTTAATATAAGTCTTTAGAAAATGCAAGTGTTTTTTGAAATTTTTTTGAAAATATATAAAAATTTAGTTAAAATTTTATATATTTACATCTTATGTTAACTGTGGTATACTATTATTATACAATTCATACTCAAGTAGTATTTTATATAGTTCCTATCAACTATTATTTAAGAAGGAGAATTTGTATGTTATTTTGGATTATCTACGCCATTGTCGCCGCTGCCACTGCCTACGCTTTTCGGGATTCAGAACTCAGCAATTCCTACTTCAAATTATTTGTCTTTTCTCTCTGGCTCATAATATTATGTATTATGTGCTATGGGATAAAGCATTATGGTCCTTTCCATGGAACAGTGTTGGTAACATGGCCTATGATACCTGGCAAAATAATGGCAGAAATGAAACCAAAAGAATAGTGAGAAAGGGCGTCCAACTTAGGACGCCCTTTCTCCTTATTTTAAAGATATTATATATAGTTACAAAATGAATTATGCCTTATCTATATACTACCTAATTATTCTTATATCAGTATCTTTTAATTTATTGCTAATATTCTTTTTATGCTTTTCTATATATTTGTTTTTTTCAATTATAGATTCCTTATTTATTCCTTGTACCATTATATAATAATTCCTTCTTGAATATCCTCTTGCTATATGAGGCATATTTATTCTCTTTTTCTCACTTTCACATGCCATACCATATATTTTTTTGATACTTAAATTAATTTAACACTTTGACTTCAATTTCATTTATATAAAAAAATAAGTATGCATTTTAACTTACATACTTATTTTATATTTAACTTTTACCAACTATCTTTCTTAAAATGAGAATTTAGAACTATCCTATTTTCTCAATTTAATTTTTCGCCTTCATTTTAATCCTCTACTGATTACAC
>JAAWPK010000034.1 GCA_022799935.1 Clostridia bacterium | reverse complement strand
AGAAGATGAAAAACAAAGAAAAAGTGCATAAAACACTTATTTTTTTAAAACTTGAAATCGTACTTTAGGAAAGGCATTTTTATTACAGCAATAGAACTTGATGTCGCACGGAAGTCGGATATAGGAGCAAAACAAGGTTTGCAAAATTTTATAATCTACCAGAATTAATGGCAATGTTTAAGGAAATTGCAGATATACAAACTGCTGAAACATTGAAATTGCCAGTTCCAAAGGCAAATCGTAAAACAATAGTTGTAAAACCAAGTGATATACAAAAAGCAATGGTAAAAGGTTTAGGAGAAAGAGCAGAAAGAATAAGAAAAAAGCAAGTCAATCCTAAAGAAGATAATATGCTTAAGATTACAAATGAAGGTCGAAAATTAGCACTTGACCAAAGAATGCTTAATCCTATGTTACCAGATTTTGAGGGAAGCAAAGTAAATGCTTGTGCTAATAATGTATATGAAATATGGGAAAAGACCAAAGATAAGAAATCAACTCAATTAGTGTTTTGTGATTTATCTACTCCAAAGCCATTAGGTAGTGAAGAAAATCCTTTTGAAATGGAAAATGTAAATGGAGTGTGGAAACTAAAAGAATGGCAATTCACAGATGTTTATACAGATTTAAAAAGAAAACTGATAGCAAAAGGAATACCAGAAAATGAAATAGTTTTTATTCATACTGCAGATACAGAAACAAAAAAGAAAGAATTATTTGCAAAAGTAAGAACAGGAGAAATAAGAGTTTTAATGGGGTCAACTGCAAAAATGGGTGCAGGTACAAATGTGCAAAACAAAATAAAAGCAATACACCATTTAGATGTACCATATAGACCATCTGACTTACAACAACAAGATGGTAGAGGAGTAAGACAAGGAAATGAAAATGACGAAATAGATATATTTAACTATGTAACAGAGGAAACATTTGATGCTTATATGTACCAGATGTTACAGAGAAAACAAGAATTTATTAGTCAAATAATGACATCAAAAGCAATAGTTCGTTCTGCAGATGATATAGACGATAAGGCACTTTCGTATGCAGAAATAAAAGCTTTAGCTGCAGGAAATCCGTTAATAATTAGAAAAACAGAGTTAGACAATAAAGTTGCAAAATTAAAATTATTAAAGCAAAATCACTTGAATCAAATTTATACACTTGAAGATATGATAGTAAAGCATTATCCAGTAGAAATAAAAAGGTTACAAGATAAAATTGCAAATATAGAAAGTGATATAAAACTTGTAGAAGAAAATACTCATATAGATAATGAAGAAAAATTTTCTACTATGATTATGAATGACAAAACATATAATACAAAAGAAAGTGCAGGTAAAGAAATATTAGAGATTTGTAAGAAAAAAGAAAACCCAACACTAGAACTAATAGGAGAACATAGAGGACTTAAAATGTTGTTAGGAATAGATGGATGGAGCAAAAAATTTATTCTTCATTTGCAAGGTAAAGAAACCTATACAATTGATTTAGGAGATGATGCAAGAGGAAATATTACAAGAATTGAAAATGCTATTGATGGAATTGTAAAAGAGTTAGATAGTGCAAGAGAAAAATTGCAAGAAACAGAAAGACAATTTAATAATGCAAAAGAAGAAGTAAAAGCCCCATTTAATAAAGAGGAGGAACTAAAACAGTTGACGAAAGAACTAGATGAAATCAACATTTCTCTTAATTTAGACGAAAAAGATAAGGAAATACTAGATGATGAGGAACAAGAAGAACAGGAAGAAAAAAAGGACAAAGACTATGATAGAGATGAGCCAGAATTATAGGCTTTTTTTTTATTGGAAAGGAGAAAGATATTGGACAGAAATGCAAAAATTATTTATAACAAATTAGAAAATGTAGAAGTAGGCAAAAAAGGTTATATAGATTTAAGTAAAGTAAAAATACAAGGAAAAGAAGATTTAATTGAAACTTGTAATATATTTAGAGATTCGCGTTATGAAACATTTAGAATATTTTATATGAAAGATAATATGATAGTAGGTCAAGAAGCAATTACTAGCAAAATACCAGATGCGGTAATGCTTTTTTCAAAAGACAAATATTCTGAATTTAATCCTATTAGGACTTATGAAACAATGAAAAATAGAATGAATAGATTGAAAGCAGATGGATATTATTTAGCTCATAATCACACATCTGATTCTGCTAAACCATCTCAAAATGATATGGAAACAACACGCAATTTTGTTGCAAATGTTGATGGTTTTTTGGGTCATATTATATTGGGGAATAAAGACAAATATTCAATTATTGAAGAAAATTCAAAGGGATTAATTTTAATGCCAAAAGAAAAAGTTTTAAGTAACAATACTATAAAAAGTGTTAAAGAAAAATTAAGTGATAATTCTTTATATAATATAAAAATTTCTAATAGAGAGGAATTAGTTGCTTTAATAAAACAAATACAAAACGAAAAGGAATATTCCGTTGCAATTTTAACAGATTGTAAGTGTAATATTAGAATGGTATTAGATATTCCGAATAGAATGTTTAATCAAAATATAGAAAATTTGAATGGATTTTTTAAGAATTTAGCAAGAAATAGTGGCTCTACAAGGGTTTTTATAGGAACACAAGATACTCTAACTTATAACCAAATTTTAAAGCATCAAAAATATGGAACAATTAAAGATACAGTATATTTTAATAATGACAATAACCTGTATAGACTTGAAAAAATGACGAAAAATCCAGACTTATTTGATAAAGAAAAACTGCAAAAAAATAAAACAAAAGACAAAGAAAGGTAATTAGTAAAAGGAGTGAAAAATAGTATGAAAACAGAGGATATTTTTAAGCAAATTTATAAAGATTTAAAAGATGAAATGTTAAAAAATAATGGCGAAATATTTATAAAAAAGTATGAAATTCCAAGTATGACTTATAGTAAAATTGAAAATACAGACGATTTATGGTGGGCAAGTGGAATAGAAATGGAACTATACCAAATGATGAAAAACTTTGATTATAAAGTATATTTTTCAAGTTATAAGGACAAATATTTCTTTGGAAATAATGCAGAAAAAGTGCAAGAAACAATGTTAAAAGAAATAGAAAATGAAACTTTAAGAGAGCAAATTGATGCACGAATTGAAGCCAGACAAGATGAAAAATATAAACAAAAAATAGATGAAAAAATTGAAGATTTAAAGCAAGAACTTGAAGAAAAATTAGACTCAGAATATAAAGAATTGATTGAAGAATTAAAAAAATGCACACCAGAAAAAATTATAGATCGTGCTTATGAATTAACTGTAAAAGATGAAATTATAGGACAAATAAAAGAAATGAATTTAGATGAAACAGAAATAAAGGCAATGCTTAAACAAGATGGTTTACTTTCAGAATGTTATGAAGATTGGCGAAATGCAGACGGAAGATTAGGAGAAACAATATATCCTACAATAGTTGATACAATAGATGTAATTACTTCAGAGTATGAAAAAGAAAATAAACAAAAAAAGCAAGAAAGTAGATGATAGCCTATGTCAAAAAAGGGAATATGGGTGCATCCAGATATAATTGCAAAAGCAAAACAAGTTGATTTATTAACATATTTAGCAACTTGTGAGCCACAAGAACTTGTAAGAGAAACAAGAACACAATGGTGTACTAAAACACACGATAGTTTAAAGATTTCTAATGGATATTGGAATTGGTGTTCTGTAGGTATAGGAGGAAAAAATGCAGTAGATTATATGGAAAAAGTGCAAAATATACCATACCCTTTATCAGCAAAAATTGTTGCAGACAGAATGAATATGAAAACACCAATTATTATACAAACACAAGAAAAAGCAATAGAAAGACACTTGATTTTACCAGAGAGAAATAACAACGAAAACAGAGCAAAACAATATCTAAAATCAAGAGGAATTGACCAAGAAATATTACAAAAATGTATTGAAAAACATTTGATTTATGAAGAAAAAAACTATCATAATGTTGTATTTGTCGGTTATGATGAGTTTGGAAATGCAAAGTATGCAGGGTGTAGAGCAACAAACAATAGTAAGTTTAAAAATGATGCAACAGGCAGTAGCAAAAATTATTCTTTTAGGTTAGAATCTAATATAAAAACAGATACAATTTATATATTTGAGGGAGCAATAGATTTATTATCTTTTGCTTCCTTTTTTAAATTATATGGACAAAATTGGGAAGATAAAACAATGATTTCTCTTGCAGGAGTTTATCAACCTGCAAAAGTAATTGAAGAAAGTAAAGTACCAATTGCAATAAAAAAATATTTAGATAAACACCCAGAAATTAAAAAGATTGTACTATGTTTAGACAATGATGAAGCAGGAAGAAATGCAACAAAAGCATTACAAACTATTCTTTCAGACAAGTATGAAATTATAGATAAAACTCCTAAAATTCGGTAAAGATTATAATGAATATTTATGCAGAGTTTTAGGACTAAAACAACAAGAAAATAATAAAAAAAAAGAAACAGAAAGGAATAGATAAAGTTATGAAAAATTTTAAGTTTATAATAAAAAAAGTAGCAGAAAAGGAAATAGAAATAAAGGCTAAAAATAAACAAGAAGCATTGGAAAATGCTATTGAATTATTAAGTACAAATGAAGAATATTTATTCAAAAATTTAGACAAAAATAATCAAGTTTATGAAATAAAACTAGATGAAATTTCAAATGATTTTAGCAAAGAAAATGAAGAAAAAACAGAGCAGATTTCTATAAAAAATGAGCAAGAATTGAATAAGCTAATTAGCAAAATAATCAAACAAATAAAAGAAGATATTGTTGAAAGTTATATAGAAGATTGCAATGAAGATGATGAAGAACTTGACGAAGAAAGTGAAACAGAAATTGAAGACGATTTACCTAAAGAATATGATGAAATTGTATGTGAAAAATGTGAAAATTGTATTATTGTAGATAAAGATTTATTGTCCTAACAAGCAAGACAAATGTGGCTACATTTGTTAAATTATGGGGCAATGCCCCAATCCCCATTAAAAGAATAAAGAAAGGAGCAGAAAATTGAAAGAAGAAACAAGAGATTTTATGCTACGAATAAGAGTTAATCCAACAGAGCTAGAAAAAATAAAATCAAAAGCAAATAAAACAGGTAAAACTGTTTCTGATTTTATGAGAGAATCTGCTTTAGGATGTGAAATAAAAGAAAGACCAGATAAAACTGTTTACGATACAATAATAAAACCATTAAATGATTTCATAAGAGTATTAAATGAATTGGAAAGAAGTTCATATTGGAATAAGTCTTATGATGAAAGAATTTTACAAGCTGAAATTAAAAAATGGCAAGAGTATAGAACATTGATAAGGGAAAGGTTGTGGTAAATGTGGCAACAACAAGTTTGTGGAAAGTTGAAAATAGACTTGATAAAGTTATAAAATATACGACTAATCCAGAGAAAACAGAAAATAAAAACTGGTATAAAGATTTACACAATGCTATTGAATATACAAAAGCAGATTTTAAAACAGAGAAACAATTATATGTAACTGGAATAAATTGTAGTGAAGATAATACACTACGAGATATGATATATACTAAAAAAAGATATGGAAAAACAAAAGGTGTACTTGCATATCACGGATTTCAATCATTTGCAGAGGGAGAGGTAACAGCAAAAGTTGCACACGAAATTGGAGTAAAACTTGCAGAAGAACTTTGGGGAGATAAATATGAGATTGTAGTTTCAACACATCTTAATACTAATCATTTGCATAATCATTTTCTATTAAATTCTGTTTCATTTGTTGATGGAAGAAAATATAGGAATACAAGAGAGAATTATGCACTAATGAGAAAAACATCAGACGATCTATGCAAAGAGTATGGATTAAGTGTACTTGAAGAAAAGCCGTGTGGTAGGCACAAGATAGATTATACAAAATATTATACTTCATATATTCAAAAGTCAGATTATTATACTAATGCAAAAGAAGATATTGATTATGCAATATCACAAGCATATTCTTATAAAAATTTTGAAAAGATTTTAGAAGATATGGGATATACAATTACAATAAGAGCAAATAAAATAAGTGTATGCAGACCACCATATAAAAGAAATATAAGAATTGAAAGAAATTTTGGCGAAGAATATTCTATATCAAATATTGAAGATAGAATATTAAATTCACAAGTTCCAAGAGTACCATTTCCAGAAGCAAGATCAAAAGTAAAAAGATATTATTCAAAAAATAAATACAATTTGAATAAAGAAAGAGGGAGTTTATACAGACTATATTTATACTATTGTTATTTGTTAAAAAAATTTCCTAATAATAGAAATAAAGTTAAAATATCACAAGATATGAGAAAAGACATCAAGAAAATGGATACAATATCTAATGAAATTAAGTTCCTTTGTAGAAATAATATAAAATCTACGGAGGAACTTTATTTATATAAAAAACAAACTATTGATAAAATGAATGACCAAATGCACACAAGAACAATTTTAAGAAGAAAAAGACAAAAAACTACTAATGCAGATGAAAGACAAAAATTGTGTGATGAAATTCTACAGTTATCAAATAGTATTTTTACACTAAAAAAGGAGGTGGGATATTGCCAAGATATTGAAGAAAGAAAACAAAAGATAAAGGAAAGTATGGAATATATGCAAGAAAAGGAAAAAGAAAATCAAAAAGGAAAGGAGAAAAACAATGAACTCATCAGATTCAGCTGAAGAACTTATAAAAATTTATTTAGATGGTGTAGGGTTTACTTTAAAAATTGCAGGAGAGGGGTCAAAAAATCTTATAACATTTCTTATTGCATTATCAAAAGATAATAAGCAAACAAAAGGAAAAACAAGACTTACTAATATGCTAAAAACTGGTAAAGAACTAAAAATATTTACAATAAGGTCAGAAGATTTGAAAAAGTTTTCGCAAGAAGCAAAAAAATATGGAGTTCTATATTGTGTATTAGCAGATAAAAAGAATGAAAAAATTGACGGACTTGTTGATATTATGGTCAGACAAGAAGATGCTTCAAAAGTTGACAGAATTGCAGAGAGATTTAATTTTACAGATATAGCTACAATACAACACGAAATAGAAAAGGAAAAAGAAGAAAAGGCAAAAGCAATAGAAGAAAAAAGCGAAGATGAAAAAATGGTTGATGAATTATTAGCAGAGCCAGAGGAACTAGAACAAACAGAAGTTATGCAAGAATATTCTCCCAGTAATGAAAAAACGGAAGAAAACAATCAGTTAGAGAGTTCCTTAAATACCAAGAACAAATTAGAAAACGATAATTTATATAATAATGGGAAAAAGTCAGTAAAAAAGGAACTAGAGCAAATTACTAATGAATTAAAAGAAAAAGAAGAAAATGAAATTGCAAAAGAAAAAACAGTTGCAACAGGAAATACGGTAATAAAAGAAAAACAAGAGCAAAAACATCTAAAGCAAGAAAATGAAAGGAACAAAGGAAAACACTTTAAAGAGCCTAAACATTTAGAAACACAAAACAATAGGAAGAAAAGAAGAAAAAGAAATAGAATTAGAGAGAGGAGCAAATAAAATGGATGAAATCGTTGAAGATTTATTAGGAACAAATAACAAAAGTAAAAATAACAATTATAATAAGCCATACAATAAAAATAATAATTGGAAAGAACAAAATAGGAAAAGAAATGAGGCATACAAAAAGATAGATGATATGTCTTTTAAATTATCAAAAGATGGAAATTTATTTACACAATATTTGAATATATTAAGTAGATTTGAAAAATATTCTGTTGGAAATTGTATGCTAATATTAGAAACAGAGCCTAATGCTATGCAAATAAAAGAAAAACAAGATTGGATTGATAGAGGTTATGAACTTATACAAGATGCAAAATCAATAACAATATTAGAGCCAAATAAGGCAAATGGAAAAGTATATTATAATCCAAAAGAAGAATACGATATATCACAAACTAATGCACCTATACCAGAAGAAAGAGAATATACAGATAAAGATATATTGTTAGCATTATTTAAAGATTGTAAGGCAAAAAGGGAAGTTGTTGATGTATTACCAAACGGAGAAAAAGGTGCAGAGTATGTAGAGAACGAAAATAAACTATATATGTGTAGAGGTTTAAAATCAGACTATTTGTTAAAAACAGTTATACAAGAAATTGCAAGAATGGAAATGCAAGGGGTTGAAAATGGAGAAATGAAAGAATTTAAAACTTATTGTATTTCTTATATGATATGTAAAAAATATGGATTAGAAACCTCACAATTTGATTTTTCTAATCTACCAAATGACTTATCAAGCAAAGAAAAAGGAAAAGACATAAGAGTAGAATTAGACGATATTAGAACAAATTTTACAACAATAAATTCTAAAATTGTCAGTTATTTTGAACAAGAAGCAAAATCAAGAAAAAATAAAGAACAAGAAAGGTAGAATAAAATGGGAAATGAAAGAGTAGTAGAATTAGACCAATACGAATTTAATACAGTTATAACTCTTATAAACGAAAAAAGAAATAATATGATAAAAGAAAAGCAAAATCCAGAGTATATAACTGAAATATTAACAAAAGTAATAAAAGCCCCAACAAAGAAAAAATGTAAGTTTAAATTCAAAAAAGAAAGGGAAATGTGTGAACGATAATGATAAAACAGCAGACATTGTTTTAGCTTGTTTAGGAGGAATTGCAGTAATATGGTTATCCCTACTAATAGCACCAAATATAAATGGTGGATTAGTGGAAATCATAAATACTTTACCTCAAAAAATGAATACACCATTTGAAATAGAATTTTGTGAGAATAGCTTAAAAACTGTTCTTATTTTTTTATTTGTATATTTACTAGGTATAGGAATTTATATGTCTAGTAGAAGAAATTATAGGAGAGGTAAAGAATATGGCTCTGCAATATGGGGCAATGCAAAACAAATAAACAAAAAGTATATGCAATTACCAAAGAGCCAGAACAAAATACTAACACAAAATGTTCTGCTAGGTTTAAATGCAAGAAAACACAGAAGAAATTTGAATGTTTTAGTAATTGGTGGTAGTGGTGCAGGAAAAACAAGATTTTATGCTAAACCTAATGTAATGCAATGTAATTGCTCTTATGTAATACTTGACCCAAAACGGCGAGATTTTAAGAGATACGGGAAATTTGTTAAAAGAAAAAGGCTATAAAATAAGAGTTTTAGATTTGGTTAATACAGAAAAAAGTCATTGTTATAATCCATTTGTATATATAAAAGATGATAATGATATTCAAAAATTAGTAGGAAATCTTTTTAAAAGTACAACACCAAAAGGTAGTCAAGCACAAGATCCATTCTGGGACATTTCTGCATCTATGCTTCTATCATCATTATTTTATTATTTGAAATATGAAGCTCCAGAAGATGAGCAAAACTTTCCAATGGCTTCGGAAATGATGAGAGCAGGAAAACCAAAAGAAGATGAGGAGGACTATGAAAGTCCTCTTGATATTTTATTTAAAAGATTAGAACACAAAAATCCAAATCATATAGCAGTTAAATATTACAAAGATTATCATAGTCGGAGCAGGAAAGACATTAAAATCAATAATTGTTACACTTGCTTCAAAACTTGAGAAATTTAATCTTGACACAATAGAGGGAATAACAAAAACAGATGAACTTGAATTAGATAAACTAGGAGAGGAAAAAATGGCATTATTTGCTATTATTCCAGACAACAATACGGATTTTAATTTTCTTGTAAGTATGTTATATACACAAATATTTCAAGTGCTTTATTATAAAGCAGACTATGAACACGGAGGAGCATTGCCAATACCTGTGCATTTTGTAATGGATGAGTTTGCCAATGTTGCCCTGCCAAATGATTTTGAAAAAATACTTTCAACAATGCGTTCAAGGAATATATCAGTTTCAATAATAATACAAAACCTATCACAATTAAAAGCCTTGTTTGAAAAAAGTTGGGAATCAATAGTTGGTAACTGTGATGAGCTTTTATATTTAGGAGGAAACGAACAATCAAGTTATAAGTATATATCAGAATTACTACGGAAAAGAAACAATTGATACTAACACATATCGGAAAAAGTACAGGGCATAGTGGTAGTTATTCAACTAATTATCAACTTGCAGGTAGAGAACTATTAACACAAGATGAAATTAGAATGTTAGATAATGATAAAGCAATTTTAATGATTAGAGGAGAAAAGCCAGTAGTGGATAGAAAATATGATATTCTAAAACACCCAAATGTAAAAGGCACAACAGACGGACAAGCAAAAGTATATGAACACGGAACATCACAAAGGGCAAATGTTAGCATATCACAATTAAAACCAGATGAAATAAATACAGAAAAAATAAAAGATATTCAAGAGATAAAACAGACAGAAAAAGTTACAACAGAACTTTTGTCAGAAGAAGATATAGAAAATTATTATTTAATGGAGGAATATGAAAATGAAAGAGAAAAAGAAAATAATCAATAAGAAATTGATAACAAAAAATATTAAAAAATTAAGTTTTATTGGAATAACAATAATTGTATTATTTGTAACACAAAGTACAACTGTTTTTGGAGCAGATGACCCATTAAGTGTTATAAATAATCTATCAACATTTATATTTGGAATAATTAGAGCAATAGGAATGATACTTCTAGGTTGGGGAATTGTGCAAATAGGTTTAGCGTTAAAGAGCCACGATCCATCACAAAGAGCAAATCGGTTTTATGACTTTAGCACGGAGGAGTAATAATAACATTTGCAAAAGAAATATTAGATTTAATTACAGGTGGATAAAAGGGGACAAGTTTTAATACTTGTCCTTAAATTATTTTATGAGGAGGCAAGAATGTTAGAAATAAATAGAATTTACAATAAAGATTGTTTTGAAGGAATGCAAGAAATTGAAGATAATTCTATTGATTTAATAGTGGCAGATTTACCATACGGAATAACAAATAATGAAAAAGACGAAAAATTACCATTAGATAAATTATGGAAAGAGTATGAAAGAATTATAAAAGATAATGGGTGTATTTTATTATTTGCACAAGGAAAATTTTATATAGATTTGATAAATAGTAATAGAAAGTTATTCCATTATGATTTGGTATGGGACAAAATCTTAACAACAGGTTTTTTAAATGCGAACAAACAACCTTTAAGACAACACGAGCAAATAGCAGTATTTTATAAACATCAACCTAAATATAACCCCCAATTTTCAATAGGAAAACCACTGCATAGCAAAGGAAAAAACTATTGTAATAAGAAAATTACTAATAATAATTATGGAGAGTTTAAAGTAGAAAATGATTTGAGAAAAGGTTGTATAGAGAAATACCCTGTTAGTATTTTAAGATTTCAAAAAAGCCATCCTGCACACAGTAGGCATCCAACAGAAAAACCAATAGAACTATTAGAATATTTAATAAAGACATATTCAGATAAACAAGATTTAGTATTAGATAATTGTATAGGAAGTGGTAGTACAGCACTAGCTTGTATTAGAACTAATAGAAATTATATAGGATTTGAAATAGACAAAGACTACTATAATATTGCTATACAAAGAATAGGAGGCGAGAAAAATTGTCAGATAACTGGGTAGTAGGAAATTTACAAAATGCTTTGGATACTTGGAATGGAAAATTAAGTGAAATATGGAATCTAATAACACAAACACCAGAAACTTTTAAAGGTCGGTACAATATGGAATGTAATTGTTAATATAAATGGAGCAATACAAGCAATAGGTTTAGCATTACTTGTACTGTTCTTTTTATTTGGAATAGTAAAAACTTGTCGGCAGTTTTGCAGAAGTAAAAAAGCCAGAGCAAGTTTTGAAATTGTTTATAAGATTTATCTTAACAAAAACTGTAGTAACTTATGGATTAGAACTAATGTTAGCAGTATTTAAAATAACACAAGGAATAGTACAAACAATAATGTCAACAGCAGGAATAGGAGGAGCAACACAATCTGTTTTACCACAAGAAATGATAACAGCAATAGAAAGTTGTGGATTTTTTGAAAGCATACCACTTTGGGCAGTTACACTTATACGGAGGACTATTAGTAACAGTTTTATCATTTGTAATGATACTTTCTGTCTATGGTAGATTTTTCAAAATATATCTTTATACAGCACTAGCACCTATACCACTCTCAACATTTGCAGGAGAGCCTAGTCAACAAATAGGAAAAAGTTTTATAAAAAGTTTTTGTGCAGTATGTTTAGAGGGAGCAATTATAATACTTGCTTGTATAATCTTTTCACAATTTGCAAGTTCTCCACCAGTAGTTGACACGAATGCACAAGCAGTAAATCAAGTATGGAGTTATGTAGGAGAATTGGTGTTTAATATGCTTGTATTAGTTGGAACAGTTAAAATGAGCGACAGAGTTGTAAGAGAAATGATGGGATTATAGGAGGAAAAATAATTAAAAACAGTAGTATAAATAAAAGACAGACAATTAAATATCTTGATAGAGTTTTGCAAGAAGTTATTTATCACGGTGGAGATGGTGGAGGACCATATTATAGCAATGAAGATGCTTTATTAGAAAGTTTAAATGCATTATTAGGCTATTTAGAATTAGATGATATATGTAAAATTTCTAAAAGTAAATATGGAATGATACAATTAGAAGAAATTGCACCAAAAGAAGTATTATATTCAAAAATAAAAAAAGATGAAAAAAATTTAGATTTTATTGATGATAAAGAGAAAATGAGGGATTTTGTTGAATTAAGTAAAGACAATTTTTTGAAATTGTATAGTTATTTAACAGAAGCAGAATATGAAGCAACAAAAAAGAAATTAGATAATATTAAAGAAACTAATGAAAAGAAGAAAGATAAAGAAAGATAGAAAGGAGTAGTTATGGTAGTACGAGATAATATAGAGAAAGTATGGATTATTGAAGATAATAAACTAATAAAAGCAAATAAAATTGTTTCAAAAGTTGATTATCAAGGTCAAGAATTTGCAGTATTAAAGACAGAACGAGATGAGAGATTTCAAGAAATGCTAATAAAAGATAAAAACAATGAATATTGGAAAATGAATATTGCAGGAATAGAATTTGAACATTTTATAAATGCAGTTTTAGACCAAACTCTTGTTGAAAGTACAGTTTATTGCAGAAATGTTATGGAGAAATTATCTAAAATAAATTTAAAAGATTTTTTTTATAAGAAAGTTGAAAATGGTAGATATTTTAATATGTGTGAATTAAAGTATGTTTCAATATACTATCCAGAAATTTATGAAAAAGCAAAAGTATGTAGAGAAACAATAATACAAAAAAATAGACAAGAAAGCGAAGCAAATAAAAAAAGAATAGAAGATGAACAGAAAGCAAAAGTTGAGAAAGTTAATAACAAATTTGAAAGTGATGTTGAAAAGATAAAAACACAAATTAGATATAACAAAAATGTGGAATCACAAGATTTAGAATATTATAAAAACAATAACTATGAAAACGGACTAACAACTCAAAATTGCTTTTTA
Organism: Clostridia bacterium; assembly: GCA_022799935.1. Classification (GTDB taxonomy): domain Bacteria; phylum Bacillota; class Clostridia; order TANB77; family CAG-508; genus JAAWPK01. Next base: position 3,258 of record JAAWPK010000034.1, on the reverse strand, counting down.
TATTTAGCAAAACGATATGGAATAAAAATTCCACTTGCAACACAAGGCTTTATAAATAATAGGTTAGTAGATTATGATTTTGCAACTGGTAATTATTCATACAGAGTTACAACAAATAAAAGAAGTAGCACAAAAATACACGAATATATGCGAGATATATTTAAAGGTGTAAATGATGAATTTAATAGACAAGTAGCATCATTAGAACAACAAATGGCAAGAATAAAGGGGGCAAGATAGCAAATGGAAATAAAAATAAACAAAGAGATAAGAGAATATAAAGAATCAATATTTTTTGGACTATCTATGAGGCAATTTATATTTTCTCTACTTGCTTGTGGAGTAGCAGTATTATTGTATTTCTTGTTAAGAAACTATATGGGGTTAGAAACTCTATCGTGGGTATGTATATTAGGTGCTGTTCCATTTGCTGTATTAGGATTTGTTAAATACAATGGAATGACAGCAGAAAAATTTATAATAGCCTTTATAAAATCAGAAATTTTAATGCCAAAAGTATTATTATTCAAACCAGAAAATATGTATTATGAACTTTTAAAACCAGAGTATAAGAGAATTGAAAAGGAGGAAATGAAAAGTGAAACTACAAAAAATATTAGAAATGCTAAAAATAAAAAAAGAAAAGGAAAGCAACAAAGTACCAAGAAGTGTGCAACAAGCAATACCAATAAAGAAAATATACGAAGATGGAACATTTCAAGTTGGGTGGAATAAATATTCAAAAACATTTAGATTTAAAGATATAAACTATATGGTAGCAGGGCGAGAAGAACAAGAAAGAATGTTTTTAGGATATGGAAGCATATTAAATTTACTTGATTATGCGTGTTTTCCCAAAATAACAATAATCAATAGAAAATTGAATAAAATTGACTTTGAAAATAAAGTAAAAATACCAGTAGGAAATGATAAACTAACAAAATATAGAAAAGAAATCAATGATATGTTATTGCATAACTCAACAGAAGCACAAGGTATTATACAAGATAAGTTTTTAACTATTACTATTGATAAGAAACACCTTGAAGATGCAAATAATTATTTTAATAGGACAGAAACAGAACTAGGAAATTCGTTTGCAAAACTTGATTCAAAACTAACAGAATTAGATATAAAGGAAAGATTAAGAATATTTTATGATTTCTTTAGAAGTGGCGAAGAAGATTTGTATAGTTTTGATATGAAAGCAACAATGCAAAAAGGACATAGTTTTAAAGATTATATTTGTCCAGACACTTTTGAATTTAAAACAGATTATTTCAAAATGGGTAATAGATATGGTAGAGTATTATTTATAAAAGAGTTTGCAAACTTTATTAGAGATGATATTATATCAGAACTAACAGAATTAAATAAAAATATGATGTTAAGTATAGATATGAAACCAGTTCCAATGGAAGAAGCAATAAAAATGGCAGAGAATAAAAGAATGGGTGTAGAAACTAATATTGCAAGGTGGCAAAAAAGTCAAAATGAAAACAATAACTTTTCAGCAGAAATACCATACGAGTTACAAAAACAAAGAGAAGAAAGCAAAGAGTTTTTGGATGACCTAGTAACACGCGACCAGAAAATGTTTCTAGCAACAATAACTATTGTGCATACTGCAGATACAAAAGAAGAACTTGACAATGACACAGAAACATTAAAGAGCATAGCAGGAAAACATCTATGTCAGTTAGGAGAATTAAAGTACCAACAATTAGATGGACTAAATACAGTAATGCCTTATGGTGTAAAAAAGATAGAAGTAACAAGAACATTAACAACCGAGAGTTTATCTGTATTTATGCCAATGAAAGTACAAGAGGTACAAGATACACACGGAATTTACTATGGAAAAAATGTTATTTCAAAAAATATGATACTAATAAATAGACACGAGTTGCTAAATGGTAACTCTTTTATTTTGGGTGTAAGTCGGTAGTGGAAAAAGTTTTACTGCTAAACAAGAAATAACAGAAATAGCATTAAAAGATAAAGATGCAGATATAATTATTATTGATCCAGAAGCGGAATACAAATCACTTATTCAAAATTTAGGTGGAGAGGTAATTAAAATATCAGCAAATAGCAATAATCATATAAATGCTTTAGACATAAATCAAAACTATGGCGAGGGAAAAGACCCAACAAAAGACAAGGCAGAGTTTGTATTATCTTTATGTGAGCAAATAATGGGAAATGATACAGAAATAAGTGGTCATAAAACATTGATAGATAGGTGTGTAAAAGAAGTATATGCAGATTATAAAGATAGAAATTATCAAGGAGTAGCACCAACACTTGAAGATTTTAGACAAGTGTTATTAAAACAAGATGAAAGACAAGCAAAAGATATAGCATTATCAATAGAATTATTTACAAAGGGAAGTTTGAACACTTTTGCAAAACCAACTAATGTGCAAGTAAACAATAGACTAATTTGCTATGATATAATTGATTTGGGAGAGCAACTAATGCCAGTAGGAATGCTTGTTATATTAGACAATATCATCAATAGAATTTCAAAAAATAGGAAAGCAGGAAAAACAACATATATTTTCATAGATGAAATATACTTGTTATTCCAACATCAATATACTTCATTATTTATGAGTAAACTATGGAAAAGAATAAGAAAATACGGAGGGTGTGCAACTGGAATTACGCAAAATATAGAGGAAATAATAGAAAATAAAAAAGCAAAATTGATGCTATCTAATAGTGAACTTATAATAATGTTAAATCAATCAACATCAGATAGAGATAAACTAGCCGAATTATTGCATATACCAGATACAGAATTGAATTTTATTACAAACTCTGGAATAGGAGCGGGACTAATAAAAGTAAGAAATTCAATAGTGCCATTTGAAAATAAATTTCCAAAAAACACAGAACTATATAAACTAATGACAACGAAGCCGAAAGAAGTTTTATAAAAAATATTATTTATATATGGAATTTATCAAAATATGTGGTATAATTGTAGAAAAAGAAAAAAAAGGAGAACTATATAATTGAAAAAAGTATATGTAAGTTGTCTAAAGAAATTAAGACAATTTAAAAAATTATTAACTTCAGAGAACGATTTAAAACGAGGTAAGTTATATTTTTCGTGGATAGAGTCAAAAACAGATAAAATAGAAAATGAAAAAGATGATAATTATATTTATAAAAATATAGTAAAATATACATTGCCAAAGTACAAGATAGATGAATTTAGCTATAAAAAGGCAAATAAAAATTTAAAAC
>JAAWPK010000033.1 GCA_022799935.1 Clostridia bacterium | reverse complement strand
CATATATGATGTAAAGTAAAATAGCAGACAATATTTTTGGTATTTCAAAATATATATTTTTCAATAAAGTGTGACATATGATTGACTAACCTACAAATATTTTATTATAGTTACAATATAACTATTGACAAATAGTTATATTTTGACTATAATAAAACTGAAAGTTATAATATGACTAAAATATAGAAAAATATGTACCAATAAGTAACAAAAAAGGAAGAAAGAAATGAAAGTAGTAAGAGGGAGTACTTTAATATATTTAATTGTAATCATAACTATTTTAATATTGTTAATAGTATTAATGATAAATGTAATTTATGAATATGTAATGATAGAATTTGAAGTGAATAGAATGGAAAAAAGGGAAGAATATGTAGATGATATAAGGATAAAGTATATGATATCAACAAAAATATACAGTTATAGAGAATATAAAAGAAGAGCTAGAAATAGATAAGCAAAGGGAGAGAAGAGTCTCCCTTTTTTATGTAACAATTATTCTCTTTTCTTTAAAGAATTTAATAATATTAAAAGATAAAATAAGTACTAAATAAATTGCAATAAAAATTAAGATTTTAAAAATAACAAAGCCTGTATCATATTCAATATAATTATCTATAGTATCAAATAGAAACTTAGTTGCAAATACAAGTAAAGTAGGTACAATTACATAAGAAATATAATCAAACTTAAATTTTGTAACTTTATATAATTGAATCAAGCTAATTGTAAAATTTAAGATTTCACTAATAGCAATAATTGCTAAATATCCATATATTCCGATAAACAGGAACCAATGTATAAATAAGTATGATAGTTAGAAATAAATCGAAAATATTGCAAAACATAACTCCAACTTGTTTATCTAATCCTCTTAGCATAGCGTCAATAATTTTATCTAAATATATAAGTATAATAAGAGGTGCAAGAATTACTAAAAATTCAACTATTTCTAAATTATGATATATAAGGAAACAAATTTCCTCAGTAAAAGTTAAAAATATTCCAATAATACAAATACTAAAGAATGTTGTAAATTTAAAAATGAAACTAATGACTTGATTCATTCTAGTAAAATCTTTTTTTATGTTATATCTTGCAAACTCCGGAATAAGTAAATTTGCACAAGAAGTTATAATAATACATGGAAACATAATAATAGGCATGGTCATACCGATTAATGAGTCCATATTGAGATAATGCTTTTTCACAAGAACTAGAATATCTTTCTAAACTGAAAGGTATAAGCATTTGCTTTAAAGTAGAAAGACCAGAACGAATATATGAAGTCACAGCAACAGGAAAAGCAATTCTTAGAATTTTATGTAGAAAATCGTCTTTGAATCTAGAATATACAGTTAAGACTTTTTTTCTATCAATTATATAAAAAATATAAGTAATTACAAACTCAAAAATAGAAGAAATAGTCATTCCAAGTACTAGATAGGTACAAACTATGTTTAAGTCAGAAGAAGGGAAAACATACAAAAATAAACAAGTTAAAATAACTTGTAGACACATTGTCAAGATTCTACTAACAGATGTTTTAGATACGCGTCTTACACCAGTAAAATATCCGACTTAAAGAAGTGATTAATGAAGAAAAAGGAAGACTAAGAGCCATTATATAAAGTGGTGTATTAGCTACTTTTCCATGTAAAAGCACAGAAGAACAATAAGGTGCAAATATTATAAGGAAAATACATGCAAAAATACCAAAACACAAACTATAAATTATACATTTTCTCATAGCAACTTTTATACCTTTACCGGCCATTTCCATCTAGTTCTTCACCAACAATTCTAGTTGCGGCAAGGCTAATACCAGAATTCGCAAAAGTTATAGCAAAAGTATATATAGACATAATAAGCTCAAATATACCGAGCCCCTTCACTGCCAAGCTTATTTGCTACATATATATCAAAAAATATATTTATACAGCTCATGAATAGAGATGTAAAAGTTAATATAATAGTATTAAATAAAAAAAGTTTTAGTCTGCTCATATAATAAATGTATTATCAAGAAAAAATAATATGATAAAATATTATAAAATGCAAAAATTTGTTTGACAATTATTTGTTTTTATGATATTATCTTATTATATTATAAAGGGAGTGATAAGTTTGGGAAGAAAAAAAAGTACAGTAGAGCTAAATAAGAGAGAAAAAGCTATATTAAAATTTATTGAAAAGCAAATAGCAGAAGTAGGATATGCTCCTTCTGTTAGAGAAATTGGAAAATCAGTCGGACTTAAATCTACTGCTACAGTACATGGATACTTAGCGAAACTAGAACAAAAGGGATATATCAAAAAAGAAAATCAAAAAGGAAGAACATTAAGGCTATTAAAAGGTGGAAATGGGGAAACTAAGAAGAAAGATTCAAGCAAAGATTTGTATGTTTCAAAAGAACTTGTAGAAGTTCCTGTAATTGGTAAAATAACAGCAGGAGAACCAATACTTGCAGTAGAAAATGTAACAGATACATTCCCAATACCAATAGATTTTGTTGGAAACTCAGAGAGCTTTATGCTTACTGTAAGAGGAGAAAGCATGATAGAAGCTGGTATCTTAAGTGGAGACTATATATTAGTAAAGAAGCAAAATACAGCAAATAATGGGGAAATTGTTGTAGCTTTGATAGAGGATGAGGCAACTGTAAAAACATTTTACAAAGAAAAAGACCATATAAGATTACAACCAGAAAATTCTACCATGGATCCTATAATAGTACCAGAGTGTCAAATACTTGGAAAAGTAGCAGGCGTGTTTAGAAAAATGTAAAGTTAGATATAAAAGTGGGCAAGCATTGGCTGGCCACTTTTTTTGCATAATTTCCTTATAGAAATGCTATAGTTGCATGTAACTTCATTTTATGATATCATATATCAATAAAAGATTTACAAAGTGTAAATTCAAGGGGGCTTACTAATGGGAGAAATGTTAGACAAAGTAAATAGTACTAAAGACCTAAAAGAATTGAATTTAAAAGAAAAACAAATGCTTGCAGAAGATATAAGAAAATTGATAATAGAAACAGTATCAAAAACAGGAGGGCATTTAGCTTCAAATTTAGGAGTTGTAGAACTTACAATAGCACTTCATAGTGTATTTGATACACCAACAGATAAAATCGTATGGGATGTAGGACACCAAAGTTATGTACATAAGATTTTAACAGGCAGAAAAGAAAAATTACCTACACTTAGACAATTTGGGGGAATTGCTGGATTTCCGAAGCAAAGTGAGTCTGAATATGATAGCTTTGATACAGGACATAGTAGTACATCTATTTCAGCAGCATTGGGGATGGCTATTGCTAGAGATATAAAAGGAGATAAAGAAAATATAATTGCAGTAATTGGAGACCGGAGCTCTTACTGGAGGAATGGCACTAGAAGCTTTAAATCATGCAGGAGCTATGAAGACTAATCTTATAGTAATATTAAATGATAATGAAATGAGTATATCTAAAAATGTAGGAGGAATTTCTCTTTTTTTAAGTAGAGCACGAACAAGAAAAGTTTATACTGCTTCTAATAAATATGTTAAAAAGGTAGTAAATACATTACTTCCAAAAGGTAGCAATAGAGTTATTAGGTTTATAAGAAAAATAAAATATAGTATAAAACAGTTATTAATACCAAATATGTTATTTGAGGATATAGGATTTAAATATTTGGGACCAATAGATGGACATGATATAGAAAAGGTAGAAAATATTTTGAAATTGAGTAAAGAGCTAGAAGGTCCGATATTAATACATGTAGTTACAAAAAAAGGAAAAGGTTACAAACCAGCGGAAGAAAATCCAGATAAATTTCATAGTGCATCAAATTTTGATGTAGAGACAGGAGAAAGTAAAAAAGAGAAACAAATAGATTATTCGAAAGTATTTGGAGACAAGCTAATAGAACTTGCAAAGACTAATAAAAATATAATAGCTATTACAGCAGCAATGAAGGATGGAACAGGACTTACAGAATTTGCTAAATTATTTCCAAATAGATTTTTTGATGTAGGGATTGCAGAACAACATGCACTTCGGATTAGCTGCTGGACTTGCTAAAAATGGAATGATACCAGTGGTACCAATATATTCTTCGTTTTATCAAAGATGTTATGATCAAGCAATACATGATATAGCCATCCAAAATCTTCCAGTTGTAATGTGTGTGGATAGAGCTGGAATTGTTGGAAATGATGGAGAAACACATCAAGGAGTATTTGACTTATCATTTTTCTCAATAGTACCAAATCTTACAATTATGGCACCTAAAGACTTTAAAGAATTAGAAAACATGTTAGAATATGCAATAGATTTAAAAAAGCCAGTAGTAGTAAGATATCCAAGAGGAGGAGAAGGAAGTACAAAATTTAGTATATATGAAACACTTGAAAACAATATAGAATATATAAAAAATGGTACAGATTTTAGTATAATAGCAATAGGAAAGATGGTAGATAAAGCCGTAAAAATAGCTAATATATTAGAAAAAAGAGGCAAAAGCATAGAAGTAATAAATGTGAGATTTCTAAAACCTATAGACAGAAATGGAATTATAAAATCTATTACTAAAACAAAAATGGCAATAACAATTGAAGATAATATTTTAAAAGGAGGACTTCGGAAGCTTACTAGAGGAAATAATTACTGAAGAAAACTTAAGTGTTAAACTTAAAAAATATGGTTATCCAGATGAATTTATAAAACATGGAAGTGTATCAGAAATAGAAAAAAAATATGGACTCACTGAAGAAAGCATAGTAGAAGACTTGTTGAAAGAAGAAGTAATAATAGTCTAAAATAAAAAAGAAATGCAATATTCTAAAAAGGTTGCATTTCTTTTTTTTACTTTTATTAACTTTTTTTACTAATATTTGCATATCTTCTTAGTTTTTCATAAGCTAAATAGTTCACAGAGCCAGCAGGGAAGTTACCTGTTTTATCTCTTTTACCAGCTGGAACACCAGTTAAAACTTCTATACCTTCTTCAATAGTTGAAACAGCATATATATGGAAAAGTCCATTTTTTACAGAGTCAACTACTTCATCAGAAAGATTCAAATTTTTAACATTTTGTATAGGAATTAAAGCACCATGACTCCCATCTAACCCACGCATTTTACATACATTGTAAAATCCTTCAATCTTCTCATTGACACCACCAATTGGCTGTATTTCACCTTTTTGGTTTACTGAGCCAGTAACAGCAATAGATTGATTTATTGGAACTTCAGATAAGCTTGAAAGTAATGCATAAAGTTCTGTACTTGAAGCACTGTCACCATCAACTCCATTATATAATTGCTCAAAACAAATACTGGCAGAAAGAGAAAGAGGAATATCCTGAGCAAATAATTCGCCTATATATCCACTAAGAATAAGTACACCTTTAGAATGAGAAGAACCAGAAAGTTCAACTTCTCTTTCTATATTTATAATTCCAGACTTACCAGTAAAAGTGTTAACAGTAATTTTTGCAGGTTTTCCAAAACTATAGTCTCCAATACTCATAACAGTCAAACCATTAATCTGTCCAACTTCTGAACCTGATGTACTAATTAAAAGAGTATTATCCTTTATCATTTCAGAATATCTTTCATCATATTTTTTGACTCTTTGAATTTTTTCATCAATAGCCTTATTTATAAAATCTTCTGTAACAACTTTAGAATGAGAAAGAACAGCCCAAGTTGCAGCTTCTGCAATTACTTGAGATAAATCATTAAATTTAGTAGAGAGTTTAGTCTTATCATTAGCTAAACGAGAAGCATATTCTATCATTCTAGCCACTGCATTTTTATCTAAATGAGGTAGGCCTTCTTTTTCACAAAAAGAATGAAAAAATCTTGCAAGTCTTAGAATGTTTTCATCACTTCTTGGTGCATCATCTGCAAATTCAACTTTAATTTTAAATAGTTTCCTAAAATCTGGATCCATATTTAATAAAGTATGATAAATGTTTGCATTTCCAATTAGTATAACTTTTAAATCTAAGGGAATAGGCTCTGGTTTTAGAGAAACCATAACCATTGCAGCTCTTTGTTCTAAAGTATTATCTATACTAATTTCTTTAATACGAAGAACTCTTTTTAAGTTTTCATAGCATAGAGGGTTTGCAAGTAAATCTTCTGCTTGAAATATAATATATCCACCATTAGCTTTTTGAAGAAGACCAGATTTAAGCATGGTATAATCAGTCTTGAAACTTCCCATAAAATTTTCATATTCTAGTTTTCCAAAGATATTTTGGAAAGTATAGTTGGAATCCATTATAACAGGAGCACCTTCAAGTTTGCTATTATCTACAAAAAGATTAACTCTATAGTTTAGCCAAGGTTTAGGAGGTTCTCTATGAGGTCCAGCAGGTGCTACTTGAGGTTGAATTTGAGTATTTGCATTTGTTTGTGGCTCTAAAAATAGAGGTACATTTTTCATAATATCTTTTTTTATATTATCTAAGAATTGAGAAATTTTTTTATTTCTTTTATATTTAGATTTAATATAATTTATATGCACATTAACAGTCAAAAGAGAAATATTAGATTGCCACTCTTGAATTTTTTTCTCAGATTGTTTTTCAATTAATTTTATTTCAGAAATAGTATTCATTATTTGCTCTTGAACAATTGCAGATTTATCTTCAAATTGTTGTTTTATACTATCATCTAGTTTATTAAATTCTTCTTCTTCAAGAGTTCTGCCTTCATAAATTGGCATCATATAAATACCGATTTTGAGCAGTTTTTACTTCAAAACCATGTTTCATAGATTCTTTATTTAATTTTTCAAGAAGAATACTTCTTTTTTGTTCATATTCTTGTCTTATTAGAGACTTTTCCTTTTCAAAATCTTCATTATTAAAAGTCTTATTAATATCTGCTCTAATATCTTTTATAAATCCTTCCATTGCTTCTTGAAATTCGATTCCTTGACCAGCAGGGAGTGAAAGGGCAATAGGTTCATTAGGGTTGTCAAAATTATATAAGTAGCACCAATCACAAGGTATTTTTTTCTTCTTAGAAATTTTATTTAGATAGTTTTTAGTGTACATTGTTTTACCAACACCACTAGGACCTTCAACATAAAGATTGTAGCCATTAACATCTACATTTAAACCAAATTCAAGAGCAACAATTCCGGCGCTCTTGGCCAATACCTTTATCTGTTGATTCAAGTTCAGCAGTTGTATCAAAACTAAATTTTGAAGTTGAACAATAATTTTTTAAATCTCTGTAATTTAATTCATGTTTCTTTTGCATCATAAGTTCCTTTCTAAAACAAATAAAAATTGTTTTTCATATGTACAATTTGTTTATTGCATAGGAAAAATCGTAGATTTTTCTGAAGCAACAAGGTTAATTTTTTTATATTATTTAAAATACTTAGTCATAATATATGCGTCAAATTTATTATCATAGTATCTTTTTCTAGTTCCAACAGTTTGAAAGCCATATTTTTCATATAAGTGAATTGCAGGTTTATTTTCTTCATTTACTTCTAAAGTAATTAAAGCAGAAGTTTCAATTGCTTTTTTAATTAAAGCTTCTAAAAGTATTGAACCGAACTCCGAATATTTCTTTTTGTTTTCTTTGTAACAATATTTGTAATATGTGCTTCATCTAAAAGAAATTTAATTCCTGCAAAACCTATAATATCATTATTTAATTTGGCTATAATATAAAAAGATGAATTTTGCATAAGTTCTCCGTTTAAGGATGGTTTCAGTCCAAAAATCATCAAATTCATTAAGATTTATATTATTTAAATCATTTAAGCACATTTCTTGAACATATACTTCCATAAATTAACTTAAATTCACATTTTCTTCTGCATTTGATTTCTTTAGGTAAAGGGCAGAAAGTGTATGTGAATTTGAAATTTCTCCTTTTCTAAATTTATCAAATGCACACATTCCAATATATTTAGAACTTGCTAGAAGATCTTCATAAAAAGATACCTGAATTTTCAAATATGATTTTATCACATCTTTATAAAGTATTCCACAATTTCCAACAAAAAATATCTTTTTTTTAAAACTACCTAAAACTAACAATAAATTGTCAATAGTGTCAAACATAAAATCAGTGTGTTTTGTAATAATATTATTTTGTTTTTCAAAAATAGACATATATGCATTTGAATGTTTTGCATCAATCATTGAACAAATATAACAATCATCTTCTACTACTGTATAAGCAAGTGCTTCTAAAGAAGAAACAGAAATACAAGGCTTATTTTTTACATCGCAAAAAGCTTTAATAGTCGAAAGTCCAATTCTTATACCAGTAAAAGAACCGAGGGCCATTATCAACTGCAAATAAGTCTATATCGTCTAAAGTAAAATTTGACTGTTTTAAAAGTTTATCAATAAGAGGCATTAAAGCTTCTGAGTGAGTTTTAATAGCAGTTTCTTTTAGTTCTAATATTAAATTATTATCTTCTAAAAGTGATACAGAAGCTATATCACAAGAAGTTTCTAAACTTAAAATTTTCATGATAACTCCTTAATTTATAGTAATAATTCTTAAATTTTCTTGACTATTGTCCTTTTTAAAATTAATGAAAATAGTATTAGGAGGAAGTAGATTCTTTATAATTTCTCCCCATTCAATAATACATAATCCATTTCCAAAATACTCGTCTCCACCAATGTCAAGAAAAGCTTCTTCATTAGTTAATCTATAAACATCAAAGTGATATATTAAAATAGAATCATTTCGATATTCATTAACAATAGTAAAAGTAGGGCTAGATATTTCTTTATCAAGTCCAAAATATTCGAGAATACCTTGAGTAAACTTTGTTTTTCCAGCACCTAAATCACCGATTTAAAACAATAATACTATTTTTGTCTAAATTTTTGGCAAATTCTTTAGCAAATGAAATGGTATCTAATTCATTCTTTGATATATATTTTTGCAAAATTACTTTCACCTCTTAAAAAATCATGGTTATAAGTATATCACAAACTAGGAAAAAAGTATACTCGAAATTTGTAAAAATTGATGCAAATTTGAAAGATTTTTTGTTTTATGATATTATAACTTTTAAATAAATACATATCATATATAATAATTAACTTAGAATGGAGTGATAAAATGTCATTTATGAATAATAAATATATATTAATTAGTGTATTTATTGCAATTTTAGTAATTATTATAGCTATATGTTTTTTGAAAAATACAGAGAATTTTGGGGCGCAAAATAAAAAGGATATATTTGAAGATTATTATAAAATAGCAAATGAAAAAATAGATGAAATGACCATAGAAGAAAAAATAGGTCAGATATTTTTAGTTCGTCTTCCAGAAGAAAATGCAGAAGAAATTGTGAAAAATTATAAATTTGGAGGATATCTTCTTTTTGAGAAAGACTTTAAGGATTTAAGTAAAGAAGAAGTACAAGCGAAGATCAAGAGATTACAAGGAGCTTCAAAAATACCTTTACTTATAGCAGTAGATGAAGAGGGAGGAAAAGTAGTAAGAGTTAGCTCAAATCCAAATTTGGCAAAGGAGAGATTTAAATCACCAAGAGAATTATATGATTTAGGAGGATTTGAAAAAATAAAAGAAGATATAATAGAAAAAAGCAGTATATTATATGACTTAGGGATAAATTTGAATTTAGCACCAGTTGTAGATGTATCAATAAGTGAAGAAGATTATATTTACCCAAGAACATTAGGAGAAGAAACTGAGATTACTGCAAAATATGCTAAAACTGTAATTGAAGTGAGCAAAGGGACTGGAGTATCTTATACTTTAAAACATTTCCCAGGATATGGAAACAATAAAGATACACATATTGAAAGTTCAAATTACGAAAGAAAATATGAAGATATTTTGAAATATGATATACCGCCGTTTAGTATAGGGATAGAAGCAGGAGCAGAATCTGTTTTAATAAGTCATAATATTGTAACAAATATAGATAATGAAAATCCTGCTTCACTTTCTAAGAAAGTAATAGATTTATTAAGAAGAGAATTAGGTTTTAGTGGCGTAATCATTACGGATGATTTGGATATGGGAGCTGTAAGAGATGATAAAGAAGCTGTTATAAAAGCAGTACTTGCTGGAAATGACTTAATAATAACGACAGATTATATAAATAGTATAGATACAGTAAAAAAAGCTGTAAATGATGGAATAATAAGTGAAAGCATAATAGATAAAGCCGTAACTAAAATTATTGCTTGGAAATATTATAAAGGAATGGTATGGAATCAAATATAATAAAAGTTGACAGAAGTTACTTTGTTATAGTATAATCTATACAATTTCTTTTGAAAGGAGTGCTATCAGTGGGAAAATCCAACAAATACGGGAAAGCATGTGGTGGCTGTATCATGGCTATTAGATGCCAGGAAGATGGAAAGATTTCCATCGGCAGCCCGAATCGTATGTTCCAGTATGTTGATTGCCCTGAGCAGGCGCGGCGGATCTGCATGCTCTTTTGCATTAGCGAAATCGACTTGGCAAAGTTGGTTAAGCTGGCAAATGAGCAGAAGGATAAGTTCGTGTTTGTGACACTGTAACCCAAAGAGAGTATATACTCTCTTAAAAGCGAGCACAATGGTAAAAAAGACTGTTGTGCTTGCTTTTTTATTTAATTTAGAATTTAAACAACTAATAATTTGTTTTGATTTATATTAATTGTAAAGTAATTGTGTTTACTTTTATCATATTTTAATTCTTTACCTATTTACAAATACAAATTAATATAATAAAATAAGATTATAGGAATAAAAATAAACAAATACAAAGGAGAGAAAAATAATGAAAAAAACAGTAATTATAGCAATTGTAGTAATAGCTATTATAATAGCTATCATTGTAGGATTTTTTGTTATGAAACCTAAAAAAGAATTAAAACTTCAAACTACTGAAGAAATTCAAAATATGTTAAATACAATTTATTCTAGTGGAAAGGTAGAACTACCAAGTCTAGATACAGCAGTGATAGATAAGAATGATACAATGCAAGTTACATCTTTTACAGGATTACAATCAAGTGAAAACATAGAAGAACTAGTTGTATCAGTACCATTTATTAATTCACAAGCATATTCACTTGCAGTAATTAAAGTAAGTGAAAAAGCAGATATAGATAAAATGAAAAAAGAGATATTTGACAATATAGATATGAGAAGATGGATTTGTGTTTCAGCAGAAAAACTATATATTACTAATTATGAAAATGTTATATTTTTAGTAATGTCTAGTGAGGAATGGGCAAAACCAGTTTATGAAGAATTCAAAAAATATGTTGAAAATGACATTGGAAAAGAGTTAGAGAAAACAGAGGAAGAAAATATTGAACTTCCACCAGAACTTTAATTTTAAATAAAGATGATTAGGTAAAGCTTCCATTAAAATTGGAAGCTTTATTGTTAATCAGAAAGTAGGAGAGAATGTTATTTACAAGTATTAGCTTTTTATATTATTTTTTACCAATTGTGTTAGTTTTGTACTTTATTGTACCTAAGAAATTAAAAAACTTTATATTACTTGTTGCTTCGGTTGTATTTTACTTTTATGGGGAACCCAAATATATTGTTTTGATGCTAGCTGAAATTTTAGTTGCATATATAGGAGCGATATTAATTGATAAGTATAAGAAAAAGAGTATTGTAATCATTACTGTTTCAATACATATTGGCTTACTATGCATTTTTAAATATACTGATTTTATAATATCAAATATAAATAATGTATTTAATGCAAATTTATCCTTATTAAGGATAGCATTACCAATAGGGATATCATTTTATACATTTCAAATTATAAGCTATGTTATAGATGTTTATAAAGGTAAAGTAAAAGTACAAAAAAGTTTTTTAAAATTAGCAACTTATGTATCACTATTTCCTCAGTTAATTGCAGGACCAATTGTAAGGTATGAAACAATAGAAGAGGAATTGCATAATAGAAAACATAGTTTTGAAAATTTTGCATATGGTGCAAGAAGATTTACAATAGGCTTAGCTAAAAAAGTACTAATTGCAAATATGCTAGGAGAATTATGTAATAAATTTATTATAACAGATGAAAAAAGTGTATTATTTTATTGGATATTTGGAGTTAGTTATATGTTACAGCTCTATTTTGATTTTTCTGCATATTCAGATATGGCAATAGGATTAGGAAGGATATTTGGATTTAATTTTTTAGAAAACTTCAATTATCCATATATTTCTAAAAGTATTACAGAATTTTGGAGAAGATGGCATATATCACTAAGTTCTTGGTTTAAAGACTATGTATATATACCACTTGGAGGAAATAGAGAAGGATTAAAAAAACAAATAAGAAATATCTTAATTGTATGGACACTAACTGGAATATGGCATGGAGCAAGCTGGAATTTTGTAATATGGGGATTGCTATTTGGAGTAATTCTGATTATAGAAAAAATATTTTTAGGAAAATATTTAGAAAAATTGCCTAGTATTTTTAGACAAATATATGTATTATTTATTGTAATGATAAGTTTTATAATATTTAATGCAGAAAGTATGAGACAGGCTTGGACCAATATTATAGGACTATTTGGTGTAAATGGAGAAAGTTTTGTTAATGAATATACATTATATTATTTAAGAAGTTATACTATAGTATTAGTAGCTTCATTTATAGGAGCTACTCCACTTATTAGAAATATGCTAATAAAATTAAAAGAAAATGAGAAAATAAGTAAAATTATCAATATTTTAGAACCTATGTGTATTCTATTCATACTTTTTATAGTTACAGCTTATTTAGTAGATAATTCTTATAATCCATTTTTATATTTTAGATTTTAAAAGGGGGAGAGGTATTAAATGAATGATAAAATAAAGAATATAATAGTTACAATATCTTTCCTATCTGTTCTTATTATAATGTTAATTATAAATTTTATGAAAAAGGATATAGAAATATCTTTGTCAGAAAGAAGAAGATTACAGCAATTTCCAGAATTTTCAATTGAGAAATTATTGGATGGTAGTTTCTTTGAAAAATTTGAAAAATATACAATGGATCAATTTATTAAAAGAGAAGAATTTCGAAGCTTGAAAACAAATATAGAAGTTGGCATATTAAAAAAGAAAGATTGTAACAACATTTATGAATTTGATAAAAGTTTGATTGAGCAAATATATTCGTTAAATGAAAAATCAGTAGTAAATATGACTAATAAAATGAATGAAATAAATAATAAATACTTAACTGAAAATAATAAGATTTATTATACAATAGTTCCAGACAAAAATTATTTTGTAAATAGTGATAATTTAAAATTAGATTATAGAAAATTAAAAAACATGATGGGAAATAATCTAGAATGGGCGGAATATATAGAGATATTTGATTGCTTAGATTTATCTTGCTATTATTTAACAGATTCACATTGGAAGCAAGAAAAATTACAGAAGGTTGTAGATAGAATTGCAAGTAAAATGAAAGTAATGGTAGAAGGTGAGTATCAAGAACAGAGTGTGGTAAAATTTAAAGGGGTATATGCAGGACAGTTCCCAATAAAAACAGAGAGTGATGAAATACGAATACTGACAAATACAGTAATAGAAAATTGCAAAGTATATAATTATGAAAAAGATATAATTTCAAAAGTATATGATATTGAAAAAATAAATGCACCAGATAAATATGATATTTATTTATCAGGAGCAACACCATTATTAATTATAGAAAATTTAAATAGTAGTGAAGATAAAGAATTAATAGTATTTAGAGATTCTTATGCTAGTAGTTTAATACCATTATTAATAGAAGAATATAGTAAAATAACAGTAATAGATACAAGATATATATCACCAAAAATATTAGGAAGTTATGTAGAATTTAATAATCAAGATGTATTGTTTGTTTATAGCACTTTATTAATTAATAATAGTACATCACTGAAATAAACGGCACAGCTGGCAGGTATAAAGTGTTTACCTGCTAGCTGTAGTGCTATTTGGAATGGATTAATAATCGACACCAGTCATAACTGTAATTCCATACATTCCATATTTTTCATAATTCAAGGAAAGTTTGTCATCATCAGGTCTTACCCAGCAGATAACTTAAAGCAGGTGATTACCTTTGAAAAAGTATTCTCGCAGTGATACATAATTAAGAGTTTCTTATTTGCTTTTTTGATAATATCTATTATTATGCTATATATTTGTTCTTTATCGCCAAGACTTTTACAATTTTTAATTTTAAAATTTATACTATTGAAAAGATATAATGCAACTCTAGGCTCAATAAATTGTAAATTAGTAGATTTTAAATACTTAATTTTGCCATTTCTAACTGTATAATCATAGTTTTTAATAATTTCCAGTATTTCATCATTTGGCTCTAATTCTTGTACTATTTCAAACTCAAACATAAAAAATGCCCTCTTTTCTTTGATAAGAGAACATTTTGAGTATTTTATATTAAGTTTAATTTATCTTTTCTAAAAATAAAAAAACTTACGAAGCCCTTCAAAGTTCGTAAGTTGCTGTAAAATGGAGCGTTTTAGGAGGTTATTTGCGAAAAAATCGCCTGTTTTTAATAGCATTCCTCCCACATTTGTCTCAAAAAAATATTTGACTAATCAACTGTATTCTATACTTTATAATAGTGATTTTTTATATATTAATTTATCTTCAAGTTTTTTTACATCTTGCTTATATATTAAAATCAATTCATCTAATTCTTTATTAGATAATTCTGAAATCTTTTTATATCCATTTTCTAATGATACTTTTAAGTCATTCATTTTTGCATCTGTATCTATTTTTATATATTCTAATTTATTTGTTGAACTGACTGTACTTTGTGTTTTATCTGGTAGTTCTAACTTCTTTTTTCTGTTAAAAATCATTTTTAAAAATCTGTCTAGTTTTTTTAATATACTATTTTCATTGGTATTTTTCACACTAGCCTCCTATCGAGTTTGAGAATCAATTTGAGATATTTGTTTTTCTACATCTGATAACTCTTGTAACAACTGTGCTTTACGATCTATTAAACTTTGTAGTTGTGCTTGTTTTGTACCTTTATCTATTCCCAATACTGAAATCATTTCTTGCAATTCTGCAAATCTTTGCTTTACAATTTCAATAGTTTCTTGACTTATACTATTATAATCTGTAACATCTTTGAAAGAATCTCTATACTTTTCCATACCTTTAATATCCTGAGAAATTCCTTCCATTATGCTACCAACGCCTGATACTTTTCTGTCTTTAAAATTAAGTGCATCTACATTTGAATATACACCATTTCCCATATAAGTTATATTGTCTTTATACTGACTTATTTCGGCAAATATTATTGTGTAATCATCACACCACGGAACTTTTGGGCAATGTCCCATATAAGCAATACTCTTATCTCCATTTTCTCCCCAGCTAATGTTTATTTCAGGTCCTTCTTCTATAACTCCTCTATAACCTTTTGGGGACTGTGTTATATTAATACCATTCTTATTATATACTACTCTACAACCATTATAATCAAACTCGTTTTCACCGTTTTTTTCTAGCTTCATCAATAATTGGCATATATTTTGTAAATTCTAAATCTAATAACTCTTTTTCAGTCATAAAAATCAATTCCTTTCTTATTCATATATGTATATAGTATCATAAATACTTTTTATAGTCTACAAAATATGAAAAATATTTTATAATATATCCTATTATTTTTATAAAGGGCTTGGGACTTAGTCCCAAAATACGAATTTTGACTAGGGAGGAAAAATTCAGTGCTTGTTAGGAAATATATGGGAGTACAAAAATTGTATTTGTTTTGGATTTTTCCTCTAAACTTTTCATTTTTGATTTCTAATTACTGCACCTATTTTATAATTTTCTTTCTTTGATTTTGAGAAAGTTTTGTTATCTTTTACAGCAACTAATCTAATTAATTTTTGTTTTTCTTTGTTCAATTTTATTTCAATTTCTTGCTTGTTTTCATTTACACTTTTTGAAAATAATTCGTAAAATTCTATTTCAAATTCTTTATTAAGAGTTGTAATATAATCATCTAATTGTTCTTGATTTATATTAACACTTGTCCTAATTTCTTTTTCTTCTTCATTCACTTCGACAGGTACAAAAATATCTGCTATTCCTAATGCAAAATTATCAGCTAGTATTGGTAAAAAATATTTTTTTACTGCCATATCATACTCTACTAACTCAAGAATAAATCTTTGCAAACATTCTTCGATTTTGTCTTCTCTGTAATAGATTTTACAATGTTCACAAGTATAATACATATATTTCTTTTTTGTTCCTCCAGAACCTTTACATTTCATTATTCGATTACATTTAGGACATTTTAGTTTTTGAAAAAATATATAAACTCTATCTCTTGTATAACTTCTTTGATTTTTCTCTTTTTGGTATTGTGCTTCTTCCCACATAGCACGACTAATGATTGGCTCTACTACATTCATATAAACTAATGTGTCTTTACTGTTAGATTTTCCTTTTTCATAATCTCCCATATATACTTTGTTGTCTATTATTTTCATAATGGTTGTGTCTCTCCAATGTTTTGGGGCTAATACTTTTTCTTTGTTTAAAGTATTACTTATTTGTTGATAGCTTTTTCCTTCAAGATACATATTAAATATTCTTACTACAATGTCTTTTGTAGTTTCATCAATTATAGTTTTCTTATTGTTGTCTTTTTTATAGCCTAATGGTACAATTCCGGGTAAATGCCCAGACTTAATAGCACCATTTAAACCAAATTTTGTTCTTTCACTAACTATCTCTATTTCTAATTGTGATAATACTGTTAGCATACGCACAAAA
>JAAWPK010000032.1 GCA_022799935.1 Clostridia bacterium | reverse complement strand
TAGGAACAAGTCGGAAATGGACTTGTAAGTACTCCATGGATATTATCACTAGACTAAGAAATATGAAAAGTTCTAAAGTTTAAAAGAAGATAAAAATAAAACATGCATTATACTTTGGATAATATATAATTATGGAGGAATAAAGCATTAATATAATTTCATGGAAAACTATAGTAGAAAGTAATTAGTATGTAAATAAAATGGTAGTCTTTGGATTGCCATTTTATTTGTATTACAAATATTTTTGTAAAAAAGTATAGCAATTTAAGTTAAGATATGCTATACTATGAAAATAGGAATAGGAGGTGAAAAGTATGAGTGATGAAGAATTCAAAGTGCTTGTAATAAATAAACTAAATCAGCATGATGAACAATTTAGTATACTAATGAAAGAAATAAAAGAAACCAAGGAAGATATTAAGCAAATAAACAGTAAGTTAAAAGATCATGATAAGCAGTTTGAGCAAATAAACAGTAAGTTAAGGGATCATGATAAACAGTTTGAACAAATAAATACTAAGTTAAAAGATCATGATGAACAATTCGAACAAATTGACAAGAATTTCGAGTTTGTAACTAGTGAATTAGGACAAATAAAAGGCAAACAATATATTTTTGAACAAAAATTAGATTTAATTGGACAGAGACAAGAGCAACAATTCAAATTTTTAGTAACAGAACTTGGAACAGTAAAAAGCAAAATAGATGAGATGACAGGAGGATACTATATTCAAGCAAATTAAATGCTTTGCATAATTCAAAATTAAATTTTATTTCAAAAGCAAAAAATCTTTTTGCAAAAATGGGGGCAGAGTAGATGTTTTGTAAATGAATGCTAAAATAAAGGCACTTATTTACAAGACATCTACTTTTAGTTTTATATAAAAAATTTTTTTATATAGATCTAAGCTTTGACAAATTTCTTCAAAAATCTATCTTGATTTTTAAAAATACCTGATATAAAATAACTAGTAAAGCTAAAAAGAAAATGGAGGCAGAATATAAATGACAAATGAAACAAAACTAGTAAAAGATGTATTTAAAGATTATGAAGATAAGGGAAAAATTCCAGATTGTGAAATTCTTGGAGTAAATATTTTTAAAAAATCAAACAAATTATCAATAGAATTAAAATCTTCAAACAAAATTCAAATAGGAGAAAAATTAGCTTTTGAATATTATTTAAAAAGCAAATTCAGAGTACAAGAAGCAGAAATCAAGATAGAATGTATAGAAGAGAAAACACCTAATAAAGAAAAAACTAAAAATGGAGAAGGAAAAGAGGAAAAAATAGAGATTGAAACTCCAGTAATAATAGGAAATAAGAAAGCTAAAATTACAGATAAAGTAATAAAAGTAAAAGATGTAAATATGGATAGTGGAAAAGTTGTTATCTGTGGCAAAATTATAAAACAAGAATTAAAAGAATTAAAATCTGGAAAGTTTTTACTTATGATAAATATATATGATCGGTTCTTGTACAATAACTTGTAAGGCATTTTTAGATCCAGATGCAAAAGACAAAGTAATGGAAAGAATAAACTTGGTTCCAAGAGTTACAGTTTCTGGAAATGCACAATTTGACCCATTCTCAAAAGAAGTTACAATTATGGCAAACATAGTTATAGAAGCAGATGCAAAAGTAGAAAATATAAGAATGGATAAATCAGAACAAAAGAGAGTAGAACTACATATGCATACACAAATGAGCCAAATGGATGGTGTAAGTGATGTAGGAGATCTTATAAATAGAGCTAGAAAATGGGGAATGAAATCTATTGCGGTTACCGATCATGGTGTAGTACAAGCTTTTCCAAAGGCGAACCATGTAGTAGAAGATAATGGTGAAGATATAAAAGTAATATATGGAGTTGAAGCATATCTTGTACCAGATGGACAGACAAGTGTATATGGTTCTAAGAATCAAGAGTTGGATACAGAGTATTGTGTATTAGATATTGAAACAACAGGACTTTCTTATAGAACAGAAAAAATTACTGAATTTGGTGCAATAAAAATAAAAAACGGTGAAATAATTGATACTTTTGAATGTTTTGTAAATCCAGAGAAGCCCATACCATATGAAGTCATAAAAGTAACACATATTACAGATGATATGGTAAGAGATGCAGAAACAATAGAGCAAGTTTTACCAAAGTTTTTAGAATTTATAGGTGATGATGTTTTAGTTGCACATAATGCAAACTTTGATATTGGGTTTATTAGGCACTTTGCAGAGTTACAAGGAAGAAAATTAGAAAATACATATATAGATACACTTTCGCTTGCAAGAGAGATGTTTCCAGATTATAAAAAGCACAAATTAGGAATTATTGCAGATAATTTAGGAATAAGAGTAGATGTAGCTCATAGAGCATTAGATGATGTTAAGACACTAGTAAAAGTATTTGAGGTTATGCTAAAAAACTTAAAAGACAAAGGTGCTAAAACATTAAATGATATAGATAATATTTATAAAGAAGAAATAAATCTAAAACATTTACCTACATATCATGCAGTAATTCTTACAAAAGACTATGTTCGGACTTAAAAATTTATATAAACTAATATCTTTTTCACATCTAGATTACTATTATAAAAAGCCCAAAATACCAAGAAGTGTATATAAAAAATATAGTGAAGGATTAATAATTGGAAGTGCATGTGACAGAGGCGAATTATATCAATCAATATTAGAAGGAATGTCAGAGCAAAGAATAGAAGAAATAGCTTCATTTTATGACTATTTAGAAATACAGCCTTTAGGAAATAATGAATATTTGATAAGAGAAGGAAAAATAGAAGATAGAGATGGACTAATTGATATAAATAGAAAAATAGTAGCTCTTCGGAGAAAAACTAAATAAGCCAGTAGTTGCAACATGTGATGTTCACTTTTTGGATCCTCAAGATGAGATTTACAGAAGAATACTTATGGCGGGACAAAAGTATGATGACGCAGATATGCAAGCACCTTTATATCTTCGTACAACAGAAGAAATGCTTGAGGAATTTTCATATCTTGGAAGAGATAAAGCATATGAAGTGGTAGTTACAAATACTAACTTAATATCAGACATGTGTGAAGCTATAAGTCCGATTTCTAAAGAGAAATGCCCTCCATATATTGAAGGGTGCGAAAAGACAATAGAAGATATTGCAATGAATAAAGCAAAGGAGTTATATGGAGATCCACTTCCAGAAATAGTAGGAACAAGACTAAAAAAAGAACTAGATTCTATTATAAAAAATCGGTTTTTCTGTTATGTATATAATTGCACAAAAATTAGTTTGGAAATCAAATGAAGATGGATATTTAGTAGGTTCAAGAGGTTCAGTTCGGTTCATCTCTTGTTGCATATATGACAGGTATAACAGAAGTTAATGCGTTAAAACCTCATTATAGATGTCCAAAGTGTAAATATTCAGACTTTTCTGATCATGGTGTAAAAAATGGATTTGACCTTCCAGACGAAAATTGTCCAAAATGTGGAGAGAAACTTGTAAAGGATGGCGTAGATATACCATTTGAAACATTTCTTGGATTTAATGGAGATAAAGAACCAGATATTGATTTAAACTTTTCAGGAGAATATCAGACAAAAGCACACAAGTATGCAGAAGTAGTACTTGGAAAAGGTACTACATTTAAAGCAGGAACAATTGGTACAATAGCTGAAAAAACAGCTTTTGGTTATGTTAAAAACTATTTTGAAGAAAGAAATGTACATACAAGTTCAGCAGAAATAGAACGACTTGCAAAAGGTTGTACAGGAATAAAGAGAACAACTCGGACAACATCCGGGAGGTGTTATAGTTGTACCACAGGGGCATGAAATATATGAGTTTTGTCCAGTACAGCACCCAGCAGATGATCCAAATTCAGACATAATAACAACACATTTTGATTACCACTCAATAGATAAAAACTTGCTTAAATTTGATATGCTAGGACACGATGATCCAACAGTAATAAGAATGCTACAAGACTTAACAGATATTGATCCCAAAACAATACCTCTTGATGACAAAAAGACAATGTCAATATTCTCATCAACTGAAGCTTTGGGAGTAAGACCAGAGCAAATAGATTCTAAGGTTGGAACTTTTGGAGTTCCAGAGTTTGGAACAAGATTTGTTAGAGAAATGCTTGTAGACACACTTCCAAAAACATTTGAAGAACTTTTAAGAATATCTGGGCTTTCTCATGGTACTGATGTATGGACAAATAATGCGCAGGATCTTATAAAATCAGGAACTATAACTTTGGCAGATGCTATATGTACAAGAGATGATATTATGACATATTTAATAAAAATGGGACTTCCTGCTCAGAACTCTTTTAAAATAATGGAATCAGTTCGTAAAGGTAAAGGATTAAATGAAGAACAAGAAACGCTTATGAGGGAAAATAATGTGCCTGAATGGTATATAGAATCGTGTAAAAAGATAAAGTATATGTTCCCCAAAGCACATGCAACAGCATATGTTACTATGGCTTTTAGAATTGCTTGGTTTAAAGTACACATTCCACTTGCATATTATGCAACATTTTTTTCTATAAGAGCAGATGAATTTGATAGTGAGATTATGATATTTGGAAAGAGTAAAGTAAGAGAAAAAATGGCAGATATTAAGAGAATGGGAAATGATGCGACTGCAAAAGATAAGAATATGTATGCTATATTAGAATTAGTACTTGAAATGTATGAAAGAGGTTTTAATTTTCTTCCTATAGATTTATATAAATCAGATGCAATTAAATTTAAGATAGAAGATCGGAGCTATTCGTCCACCACTAAATAGTATTGCAGGAATGGGACAAATAGCTGCACAAGGAATACAAGAAGCAAGGGAGAATCGGAGAATTTATATCAAAACAAGACATAAAAAAGAGAGCAAAAGTAGGAGATGCTGTAATTGCACTTCTAGAAAAATTTGGTTGTGTAGAGGGAATGAGTGAAACAAATCAGATTAGTCTATTTGATTCTATGTTTTAAATAATGTGATTAAATTATTTTTTAAACTTAAGTTAGATAGAAAGGAGGATCATCTATGTCAGTAGAAAAGTTTTTAGAAATAATGCCATTAAAAAATGTAATAATATATTTTATTGCAATAAATATAATAGGATTTTTTGCAATGCTTATAGATAAGAAAAAAGCAGAAAGAGGTTCATGGAGAATTCCAGAAAAGACATTACTTATACTTACACTTTTAGGTGGAGGAGTAGGAACTATTTCAGGGATGTATATGTTTAGACATAAAACAAAAAAATTAAGGTTTACAGTGGGATTTCCTGTTATTCTTATAACAGAAGTTGCTCTTATTGTATATTGGATAATGTAATAAAATACATATCAAAAAGTCAAGCAAAGGCAAAGTAACTATTTACAATGCCTTTGCTTGTTTTTATACGAACAAAAGAACAATACACATAATATCTTAAAAAATAAAATAAACGCTTTACATAATTTTGATATTGTTTTTTTAGAATGAAAATATAAACCTAAAAAGGTATAAAAATTAGTTATTCACAAAGTTATCCACATTTTTGAGAAATGTGTGGAAAAACTAAAATGTAAACTAAAATGTTACAAAATAATTTACATAAAAATATAAAGAGTAATATTTTTGAAAAGAAATCGTAATAAAAATGAAACAAAGAGTGCATTTGTTAAAAATAATTGTAACAAATGTGTGAAAAATGTCATATCTTGTAATATAAAAGGAGAGTGAATAACTTGAATATAGATAAAAGAATAAAAAAAGTTATAAAAAAAATACAAAATAAAAAAACTAGAAGTGTTGCTAGTATAAAAGAGATAAGCTATGAAAAGTTAAAGAAGTTGATAAAAGAAACTACTAATATAACTATTGTAGATGTTAGAAGTCCACAAGAATTTTCAGAAGGAAGAATAAGTAATGCAATAAATATTCCTTTATATGACCTAAATAAAAAAGCTGAAATACTATTATCTAATAAAGAAGAATTAATTGTTCTTTATTGTACATGTGGGATAAGAAGCAAAAAGGCATATGAAATATTAGAAGAAAAAGGATATACAAACATATATAGTTTAATTGGAGGAATAGATAATATAATTTAAATATAGATATATTTTATAATTACTATAGACTTTTAGCAAAAATTATTATAAAATTATCTTTGGTTAAAATAACTATATAAAGTAATGGTACAAGCTATAAATATGGGGGAAAAAATGGGAAGAAGAAAAAAAGTTAATAAGAACAAATTCTTATCAAGAATTTTTCTTTTAGTAGTAATAGTAATTATTATATTAATTCTATTTAGCAATATATTTAAAAAGAAAAATAAAGATGAATTTGACTTAAGAATTATAATAGATAATCAAGATATAACTGAAAGCTTAGTATCAGATATATATATAGACAAAGATGGTGTATTATATATGTCTATGGAGGATGTAAAAAATATTTTTGACAATGACTTGTATTTTGAAGAGAATACAAAAAAGATTATTACAACATCTGAAACAAAAGTTGCTGCAATAGATACGAGAAGTGATAAAATGGAGATAAATTCAGCAGTGATTATGCTATCTACAGGAGTTATAGACTATGGTACCACTTATTATATCCCAGTATCAGAAATGACAAAAATATACAATATTGAAGTTATAACTACAGAAAAATCTGCAATAATAAATTCTTTATATAAAGAGTTGACAACTGTTAAAACTACAAAAAAGGTATCATTAAAAGAAAAAGGTGGATTTTTCGGAGGAACAATACAAAAGTTAGAACAAGATAAAGAAGTAATCTTTATAGAAAACTCTGAAAAAAAAGGTTGGATAAAAGTTCTTACTTATGAAGGTAAAATAGGATATATTAAAGAAAAGAATACAAGTGAAAAAAATCAGAAGAGAGTAGATATGAATAATGAGCATTTTACAGATAAAGAACCAGACATAAATAATTCAATAGAACTAACAAAAAAAACACTTACAAATGAAAATTTAAGAGATTTTACAGAAAGAAAGAAAGTAATAGAAGATATTATAGCTAAAATGCTTTCAAAGGAAAAATATACAGTTTATTTGAATATAGAAAAAACAGATGTAGATAGTGACTTTTTAGACAGATTTATAATAGAACTAATACCAAGAATTAAAGAAATTGGTGGAAGTATAGCAAGAAATTGGCGGAAGTATGTAAAGAGTAAAAATGGATTTTAAATTATGGAGGAATTATGGAAGAAGAAAAAGAAGAAGTAAGACAAAAAAACAAGCATGCAGATACAGAAAAGAAGTCAGGGATGTTAAAAAAGACAATATTAGGAGCTGTTATTTTTATAGTTTTAGTAGTAATTTTTACTATAGTATGGTACAATATTAGCTTATCTGGAACAGGAACAGCAGAAGAAGAAGTTAAAATAGAAATTGCAATGGGATCTGGTACAAGTAAAGTAGCCAATATACTAAAAGAAAATGGAATCATTAGAAGTAAAGAAGCATTTAAATTATATGTAAAATTAAATAATGTAAAATCGTTACAAGCAGGGAGTTATACACTTACTAAAGATATGACAGTTCCACAAATAGTGGAAGCTCTAAAGACAGGAAAAGTTTTTAAAGACAATCAGGTTAAAATAACTTTTGTTAGTGGAAAGAATTTTAGATATATTGCAAATGAGATTGCAAAAAACACTAACAATACAGAAGAAGATGTATATAATACTTTAGAAGATGAAGCATATATAGATAGTTTAATACAAAATTATTGGTTTTTAACAGATGAAATAAAAAATGAAAATATATATTATGCTATTGAAGGATATTTGTTCCCAGATACTTATTTCTTTGAGGATAAAGATGTAAAAGTACAGGATATATTTAAAACTCTTTTGGATAAGATGGCTAAAGTATTAGAAGAGTATAAGGAAGATATTCAAAAAAGTAAATATTCTGTGCATGAGATATTAGCAATGGCTTCTATAATTGAAAATGAAGGTATATTTGACAAAGACAGGAAAGATATATCTAGTGTATTATATAATAGATTAGAAAAGAAAATGAGCT
Organism: Clostridia bacterium; assembly: GCA_022799935.1. Classification (GTDB taxonomy): domain Bacteria; phylum Bacillota; class Clostridia; order TANB77; family CAG-508; genus JAAWPK01. The sequence continues at coordinate 8,835 of JAAWPK010000032.1, read as the reverse complement.
TAGGTAGTGATGTTACAACATACTATGCGTTTAAAATAGAACTTGGTTCAAGAGACCTTTATAAGTCAGAAATAAATACATTTAATCCATATAATACTCGTGGACCAAATATGGCTGGAAAAATACCGGTTCGGACCAATTTGTTTAGTAGGTAAATCATCAATAGAAGCAGCTATATATCCAAACACAACTGATTACTTATATTTTGTTGCAGATAATGCAGGAAATATATATTTTACCAAAACGAGTGCAGAGCATCAAAAAGCAATAGATGATATAAAAGCAAATAATGCTTGGATACAATTATAATAAATGGAAGGGATGGCTAAAATATGAATAAATATAGAACACATAACTGTGGAGAGATTAGAAAAGAAGATATAGGAAAAACTGTAAAAATTGCAGGATGGGTACAAACAGTAAGAAACCTAGGGAGCTTGGTCTTTGTAGATATAAGAGACCAATATGGGATAACTCAAGGTATAACATCAGGAGAAAGTGAATTGGTAGAGCTAGTATCACACATACCTAATGAATCAACAGTTTCTATTGAAGGAAAAGTGAGAGAGAGAAGTGATAAAAATCCTAACATGCCAACAGGAGATGTTGAAATTGTAATAGATAAAGTGGAAATTTTAGGAAAAAGATTAAAAGATCTACCATTTGAAGTAAATTCAGATAAAGAAGTTAGAGAAGACTTAAGACTTCAATACAGATTTTTAGACTTAAGAAATGAGAAACTAAAACAAAATATATTACTAAGAGCAAAGATTATACAATTTATAAGAAGCAAAATGATAGAAAAAGGATTTACAGAAGTTCAAACACCAATACTTACAAGTTCATCTCCAGAAGGAGCAAGAGATTATTTAGTACCAAGTAGAGTGCATCCAGGAAGATTTTATGCACTTCCACAAGCACCTCAGCAATTTAAACAATTACTTATGGTTTCTGGAATAGATAGATATTTTCAAATAGCACCTTGTTTTAGAGATGAAGATGCAAGGGCTGATCGTGCACCAGGAGAATTCTATCAATTAGATGTTGAAATGAGTTTTGCAACACAAGAAGATGTATTTGAAGTTATGGAAAAAGTTATGTATGATACTTTTACAGAATTTTCAGATAAAAAAGTTGCTGAATATCCATTCCCAAGAATAACATATAAAGATGCTATGCTTAAATATGGTTCAGATAAACCAGACTTAAGAAATCCTTTAATTATTAAGGATATAACAGAAGTATTCCAAGATATGGAATTTAATGCATTTAAGAATAAAACTGTTAGAGCAATTGTAACTGAAAATATAGAAAATCAGACAAGAAAATTCTTTGATGATATGGTAAGTTTTGCAACAACAGAGGCTGGAGCTAAAGGCCTTGCATGGGTTAAAATGCTAGAAGATAGCACTTTGCAAGGAACTATTGCTAAATTTATTGATGAAAAGCATAAAAAAATGTTGATAGAAAAGACTGGAGTGAAACCAAATTCTGCAATATTCTTTGTAGCAGATGAAGATAGTGAAGTCTCAAATATAGCGGGGGAAATTAGAAAAGAATTAGGAAAAAGATTGGATTTAATAGAAAAAGATATATTTAGATTTTGCTGGATAGTAGATTTTCCTATGTATGAATTATCAGATGAAGGAAAAATAGAATTTTGTCATAATCCATTTTCTATGCCACAGGGTGGAATGGAAGCATTAGAGAATAAAGAACCATTAGATATACTTGCTTATCAATATGACATAGTATGTAATGGAATAGAATTATCATCAGGAGCCGTTAGAAACCATGATCCAGAGCTTATGGTTAAAGCATTTGATATTGCAGGATATTCAAAAGAAGTAATTGAAGAAAAATTTAAAGCATTATTTAATGCGTTCCACTATGGTGCTCCACCTCATGCAGGAATTGCACCAGGTATAGATAGAATGATAATGCTTTTAACAGATGAGATTAATATAAGAGGCGTAATCGCATTCCCAATGAATAGTAAAGCACAAGACTTACTTATGGGTTCTCCTGGAAGTGTAACAGAGGAACAATTAAGAGATGTTCATATTAAATTAGATATAAAAGATAATAAATAAATAATCACCTGAATATAATGAATAACAAATTATATTCAGGTGGTATTTTTTTGAAGACAATATATATTAATGAAAAAGAAGATTTAACTAAGAGAAAAGCTAAAAGAATTATAAAAAAGATATATAAAATAAGTAAAAGAGAAGATATAGTAATAGCACTTAGTAAGAATTTAGAAAATCATATAGAACTAAATAAGATGATAGAGGAATATGGATTTAAAATTTTAGATGGAAGATGGCTTTTTAAGTTTTTATTATATGATATTTTAGAATATATATCTGAAGTTCATAATAAAAGGATTGAGATGCAAAATGTAGCAATTCTTATGAATAATATGGATGAAATTATAATGCAACAGTTATCTGAAATTGCAAAAAAAGTAAAAGGTTTAAAAATTGTAACTAATGATATAAATAAATATACATATATAGAAGAAAAACTTTATTACGAGTATGGAATAGCTATACAGATAACTAATAATAAGAGTAAGTCTTTAACCAATACTTATATAATAATAAATTTTGATTTTGGTGAAGAAGAATTTAATAAATGTAATATTGACATAAATGCAACAATTATTAATATAAATAAAGAAATTAAATTGTATTTAGATAATTTTCGAGGTCAAAACATAAATAAATATGAAATAGAATTTGATGAAGAGAATTTCTGCGAACTAACAGATATAAAAGATTTTGATAGAAATGTATTATATGAAAGTTATATATATAGAAAAGATAATTTTGAAAATATTAGAAAACAGCTAAAAAAGGATAATGTAAAGCTTGTAAAGCTAAAATAAGGAAAGAAGTAAAACTAAATGTCGTTTTTTGTTGAATGAATTAGATTGACAATTAATTAAAAATGTTATATAAAATGAGTATGTTTATAATATTAGAATAAAACATACTTATTTATTTTTTTATCAAAGTATTAAATTCATGAATAAATGAAATTCTTTTAGGGGGTCGCCTAAGAAAAAAATCATAGAACAAAAATAAAAAAGTACAAGGTTTAAATTCAGCAAAACAGCAAAAGTCAAACCTTGTACATCGCAGTCCTTTCAAGGACTAAGGAATTAAACTGCTACTTCACCCTCAGAGGCAAGAGACAAGTAGATGTCAGAAGCTGTCTCCGGCTTAAAGACATACTGAGTGTCGCCTTTGATGATGTGAATGATCCTGCGCGGATTGGTGCCTTCCGTGACATAAATAAGGGTCAGGGGAGACTTACTGCTGGGATTCGCGAGAAATAATGAGTTCGAGAATTCCAACAGTCTGCTCCTGAGAGCCCAGAACATCTTGTCAGAAATGCAGCAACCACTGAAATAGGTATGCACATTCTGACAGATGTTGCCAGAGTCGACAAGACTATCGAAGGTGTGGATAATCTCATCAATGGTTTCAGGAATGCTGAGATTATCATCGAGTGTGACAGGATGCATAAAAATTCCTCCTATATAAAGATAGTATAATTTTACCATATTATGTCAAAGAAGTCAAATTTGACATAATAGATAAGCTTTATTTAAATTGACAAATTATGATAGATATAATATAATAAACACATATATTTTTCGAGGTGAAAACAATGATTATAAGTAAAGTTAGAAAGATTTTAAGTTCTTTCAAAAATGTTAAAAGTGTAAGTAAAGTACAAAAGAAAAGAATTGGTAATTATTCTAATGAAATACTTGAAGCACTAGAAAAGTATGCTAACGAAATAGAATCAGTATTAATTTCGTATAATAAAAAGTCATGTGAAGAAACTATGATGGTAAAAGGATTAAGGAAATCTTCACAAGAAACAACAAATAGAAAAACACATATGGAGAATGTAGAAGGTATAGCTGTAGAAATTGCAAAAAAGATAGGACTAAATGAAGGAGTAACAAGAATAATTGCAAGAAATCATGATATAGGGCATACTTTCTTAGGGCACAGTGGTGAATGGTGGTTTTCAAACATAAAAGAAGATCTTGGAATGGGATATTATACACATAATGCATTAGGACCAAGAGAACTTATATATAGAAATGATATATATACAGAAATAATAAAAAGAATAAAGAGTTTCAATCCAGAAATTACAGAAAAAGAACTAGGAAGAGTAAGAAAAAGCCTTTGGATAATATTTGATGGAATAAATTCGCATAATGGAGAAAAAACAGAAACTGAATTTGTACCAGATACTAAAAAGACAGAAGGTGATTTCTTAAGAGAGCTTATGTTATGCTTTACAGAAAAGGGATTTGATAAAACTATAATGCCAGCAACAATGGAAGGTGCACTAATTAGAATGTGCGATAAGATATCATATATTCCTTATGATATGTTAGATGGACTTAGAGAAGGATTTATAGGTAAGCTAGATGATGATTACATTAAAGTGCTTGTAGCACTTGGAATAAGTGAAAGAGAAATAGAAAAATGTAATATAACAAAAAACTATGAATCAATAGCAAGAAAGTTGCAAATAACATTTACAAGAGATGTTATAGAAAATAGTACAAGGACTGCAATAAGGATGTCAGAAGAAATGTCTAAACTTATGCATGAACTTAGAAATATAAATAATAGAAAAATAGTTGATTTTGTTGTATTAAAGGAAGATCAAGATACTTATCCAAAAGCAATTAGAAACTTAATGAAACAGTTTTCTAAAATAATACTAGAGGGAGATCTTTTAGAAAGATTGAATTATGCAGAGCAAGATTTAAAACTTGCAGAAGAACTAAATTTTGCATATGAAGGAACTCCTGCAGAAGGATTTATAAGATATATTTTAGGAACAACACATGGAGACTATAAATTTACTAGAGAGATGATATATGAGGCAACTAGGACAAGTATAAGTGAAGAACAAAGGAGTGCTAGACAAATAGTATTAGGAGATAAAGAGTTTGAAGATATAGAAGGGTTTTCAAATAAGAGTTCAAGAATTAAAAGATATGTTGATTATTATAAAACAATAGGGATAACTGGTGATTATTCAGAAGAGAATATATCAAGAGATATAGAAGGAGAATTAAATAATCAAATATATGGAGATAAAGGACAGCCTAGCATTATGCAGGAAAAAATAGCATTAGAATTTGCTGCAAAATATATGGCTAGCTTAAATGATATAGAATTTTTTGATTTGCTAAGAAATACTAACCAGATAACAGAAAGCCAAGCTAAAAGTTTAACGAGAACATATAGAGAAATCGGACAAGAAGGTTTAAGAAGAGAAGTTCAGGAAAGTCCTGAATGGAGGGAAATAGCAGATGAGCAAGTTGCAGATACAGTAAAAATAGGACTATCACAGGCAGATGAGGATGATGAAATATCATTATAAAACATATACAAAAGGAGGAAGATATGTTAGAGATAAAGAATGTATGTTTTGAAAGAGATAATAAGAAAATATTAGATAATATAAATTTAAACATAGATACAGACAAGTTTGTAGCTATTACACGGACCAAATGGATCTCGGAAAATCTACACTTGTAAAAATTATAATGGGTATTGAAAAACAAGATTCTGGAGAAATTTTACTAAATGGAAAAGATATAACAAAACTTAATATAGAAAAAAGAGCAAATCTTGGGATAGGATTTGCATTTCAGCAACCTGTTAAATTTAAGGGAATTACAGTATATGACCTTATAAAATTATCAGCTCAAAAGGATATAAATAAAAAAGAAGCATGTGACATTTTGAGCATGGTAGGACTATGTGCTAAAGAATATGTGGATAGAGAAGTTAATAATTCACTTTCAGGAGGAGAATTAAAAAGGATTGAAATTGCAACAGTTATTGCAAGAGAATCTAAACTTACAATATTTGATGAACCTGAAGCTGGTATAGATCTTTGGAGTTTTAACAGCTTAATTAATGTATTTGAAAATATAAGAGAAAAAATAAAAGGAGCGACTCTCATTATATCTCATCAGGAAAGGATATTAAATATAGCGGATACAGTTGTACTTATGAAGAATGGAAAAATTGCAAAAGTTGGAAGCAAAGATGAAGTAATGGGAAGTGTAATAAATAATAGTATTTGTTGTAAATTAGACCAGAATTAATTTATATTTAAGTTATTTGGTTACAGAAAGGAGAAAAATGGATAATATAGATAAAGAGTTACTTAGAACAATTTCAGATATAGAAGATACTCCAAATGGTGCATATAATATTAGAAAAAATGGACAAGGAGTAGAAAGAAAAATAACAAAGAATATAAACATTGTAACTAAAAAAGATGTATCTGGAATAGATATATATGTAAAAGAAAATACAAAATTTGAATTTGTGCATATTCCAGTTATAATAACAGAAAGTGGACTTATAGATGTAGTGTATAATGATTTTCACATAGGAGAAAATGCAAATGTAGTGATTATTGCAGGATGTGGAATTCATAATGATAATGAAAATGATTCTCAGCATGATGGAATACACAGATTTTTTCTAGAAAAAAATGCAAAAGTGAAATATATAGAAAAACATTATGGAGAAGGAAACGGGCAAGGAAAAAGAATACTAAATCCTGTAACAGAGGTATACTTGAAAGAAGGGGCAAACTTAGAAATGGAAAGTATACAGATAAAAGGAGTAGATTCAACTATAAGAGTTACAAAAGGTATTTTAGAAAAAGATACAAACTTTGTAGTTACAGAAAAAATAATGACACATGGAAATCAATATGCAGAAACAGAATTTGAAGTGAGCTTAAATCGGAGAAAATGCAAGTACACATGTAACATCTAGATCTGTTGCAACGGAAGAGTCTGAACAAAAATTTATATCAAAGATATATGGAAATACAAAGTGTTTTGCACATGTAGAGTGTGATGCTATAATAAAAGATAAAGGAAAAGTTAAAGCTATTCCAGAAATTACTGCAAATGACATTGAAGCAAATCTAATACATGAAGCTGCAATTCGGCAAAATTGCAGGAGAACAGCTTGTTAAGCTTATGACACTTGGTCTTAATGAGAAAGAAGCAGAAGAAGCTATTATTAACGGATTTTTAAAATAGTTAGAAAAATAATGGAGGAACTAATGCAAAAGAATATACGAAACTTTAGTATAATTGCACATATAGATCATGGAAAATCAACTTTAGCAGATAGGTTAATAGAAATGACAGGGGTATTGTCTAAAAGAGAGATGGAATCTCAAGTATTAGATAATATGGAACTTGAAAAAGAAAGAGGAATAACAATAAAATCTCAAGCTGTTAGAATGAAATATAGAGCAAAAGATCGGAAATGAATATATTTTAAACCTAATAGATACTCCAGGGCATGTTGATTTTAACTATGAAGTATCTAGAAGTTTAGCCGCATGTGATGGGGCTATATTAGTTGTAGATTCTACACAAGGAGTAGAAGCCCAAACTCTTGCGAATGTATATTTAGCATTAGATAATAATTTAGAAATATTACCAGTAATCAATAAAGTAGATCTTCCAAATGCGAGACCAGAAGAAGTAAAAAAAGAAATAGAGGATATAATAGGAATAGATGCAAGTGAATCACCATGTATATCTGCTAAATCTGGACTAAATGTAGACCAAGTTTTGGAACAAATAGTAGAAAAAATACCTGCTCCAATGGGAGAAGAAAATAAACCTACAAAAGCTTTGATATTTGATTCATATTATGATAATTATAAAGGAGCAATAGCACATGTGAGGGTTATGGAAGGAAAAGTAAAGGTAGGAGATGAAATATATCTTATGGCAGCAGACAAGACCTTTACAGTAACTGAAGTGCGGATACTTTGAACCTGGAGAGTATATATCAGCAGAAGAAATTAAAGTAGGAGAAGTTCGGATATATTGTAGCAAGTATAAAGAATCTATCAGATATACATGTGGGAGATACTGTAACACTTAAAGAAAATCCAGCAACAGAAAGGCTACCAGGATATAAAAAGGTAAATCCAATGGTATATTGTGGGTTGTATCCAGTTGACCGGAAGTGACTATGAGAACTTAAAAGTAGCATTAGAAAAATTGAAACTAAATGATGCTTCACTTCAATATGAGGCAGAAACTTCAGCAGCACTTGGATTCGGATTTAGATGTGGATTTCTAGGACTTTTGCATTTAGAAATAATAGAAGAAAGATTAGATAGAGAGTTTGATTTAAGTTTAATTACTACATCTCCATCAGTTATATATAAAGTATATAAAACAAATGGAGAAATGATAGAATTATATAATCCAACAGATTTACCAGTTCCACAAGAGATATCATATCTAGAAGAACCAATTGTAAAGGCAGAAATATTAACACCAAAGGAATATGTTGGTGGAATAATGGAAATATGTCAAAATAGGCGTGGAATATATATTGATATGAAATATCTAGATGAAAATAGAGTAACTCTTATATATGAGCTACCTTTGAATGAAATAATATATGATTTTTTTGATATATTAAAATCAAAGACAAAGGGATATGCTTCATTTGATTATGAATTTAAAGAGTATAGAAGAGCAGAACTTGTGAAACTAGATATACATGTAAATGGAGAACCAGTAGATGCATTATCATTTATAGTACATAGAGATAGTAGTTATACAAGAGGGAAGAAGATGGTAGAAAAGCTAAAAACAGCAATACCAAGACAACTATTTGCAATACCACTTCAAGCAGTAGTTGGAGGAAAAATCATTGCGAGGGAAACTATATCTGCGATGAGAAAAGATGTACTTGCAAAATGTTATGGTGGAGATATATC
>JAAWPK010000031.1 GCA_022799935.1 Clostridia bacterium | reverse complement strand
CAATATAACATTCTTTTTCAAGAAGTTCTTTAATAAATTTATGAATTGTATCATCATCTTCTACCACTAATATTTTTTTCATTCATATCTCCTAAATTACTTATTCGTATCATATATAATCTCAGCGCCAACTTACTAGTTATTACTTTCATTATAACATTATTATAAAAAAATGTATATAAATATAATAAGCTAAAAAAGTATTTTGTAAACTTCTTTTTTACTTATTTTTCTAACACTTTTAAAATTTTATATAAAGACAAACAATTACTATAATTGTTTGTCTAAGTAGTTTTTTATTGCAAAATTTCTTATAGCCTCAAATATTTTAATCAACCTTATATAAAGCTAATTAACAACAAAAATTATTTTCTAACAAACCTAAACTAATCCTTAGAAAGCAATGTCAATGGCATTGATGTTTGAGTCCATTCGTCCATACCAAACAGACATTACACAAATCCTTATTATTTTATAGGTATTTTTGTGGTAAAAGTAATATTACCAAAGAGCTAAAGCTCTTTTTTATTTTCAAATAATGTAATATTATCTGAATATTTATCATATATAATTTTATAATTTCATAAATTTTGCTTTCCACTATTGCAAATTTATAACAAATTATATATAATTACTTTGTAAAAATGAAAAAGAGAGGTGAATATTATTATGATAAGCGATGAAGAATATGCAAAAAAAGTTAAAAACTTACTTATATATTGCATATTAGGAACAATTTTAGGCGTTGTTGGTATCTTACTTGCAGATGCTGGTGGATATGAAAACCTTAAAATAGTAATGGCTGTAGTAGATGGAATAATTCTTGTAGTATTGTTAATATTATCTTATATTTTTTCTAAAAAGAAAAAATTAGCAGGTCCTATTTTAGGAATTATCCTAGGGGCTTTAGATATTTTACATTTTTCTGTATATGGCATTATTATTGGTATATACATAATTATCCATTGTGCTTCAATGTGCAAGGATATAAGCGCATTTAACAAAAGTCAAAATTCATAATAAAAAATAATTAATAAATGTCAAAACTACCTATATATGTAGGTGGTTTTTTTATATCTTTTTTGTATATTCAATCTACTTTTTGCATAAACTATTACTAAATTTTTCAAGTTTTAGTAATATATATTAATTTTGCTAAAAAAATTAGGAGGTTTTATGATTTACGAAAAATATATAAAGGAAAGTACCCCTGCTACAAAAAAAACAAAAGTTTTAAATGAAGATCTTATAAAAAGTATTATATCTACAAGAGAAGATTTAATAAATGCTAATAAAAACTTTGAATTTGCAGAAGGAGAACTTATTGATTATTATCTTTATCAAATAAAAGCAACGCAATCAAAATATAATTATCTATTAAGAAAAGCAAAAAAGTCTGGTTTATTAGTAAGTATGTTAGATGAAATAGAAATTAAAAATTTAAATGAAGCGATATAATCTTTTCTAGAATAAATCCAAATTCATAATCATAAGATAGTACAAATGAGGACGAGGTGATTATGAATTGGAACTTATTAATATCTTAACCTATATTTCAGGACTTTGTATCATATTTGTATTATGTAGAATTTTTATTGTGCCATTAAAAGTTATGCTTAAATTACTGATTAACTCAATAATTGGCGCTTTAATTATTCTTTTTATTAATTTTATTGGAGGTTTATTTAATTTTCATATAGGACTTAACTTCTTTACTATAATATTTGTAAGTCTTCTTGGAATTCCTGGTGCAATATTGCTTACAATTATAAAATTTATTATATAAAACTTAAGTTTTTAAAAGGACTTGCTACTTTTCCTAAGCTATGATAATATTATATAATAATTTACTTAAAATTAAAAGTATCTTATAAATGGAGGTATTATATGTGTGGAATTGTGGGATATATTGGAAATTCTAAAGCAAGTCCAATATTGATAAATGGACTTTTAAAATTAGAGTATAGAGGATATGACTCTGCTGGAATCGCAACAATTGAAAATAACAATATTTCAGTTCTAAAAAACAAAGGAAGAGTAAAAGAAATACAAAATATGAAAGAGATTAATTATTTAGAAAGTAATATTGGTATTGCTCATACAAGATGGGCAACTCATGGTAAACCTTCTCGTGAAAATGCACATCCACATCTCGATAATAGCAAAACTTTTGCAGTTGTACATAATGGAATTATTGAAAATCATGAAGAGTTAACTACTTTTTTAAAAAATGCTGGATATAATTTTTTGTCTGAAACAGATACAGAAGTTATACCAAATTTAATACATTACTATTATTCTAAAGAAGAAAATAATTCTAAAGATAGATTTGTAAATGCAGTTAGAAAAGCTATACTAGATTTAAAAGGAAGTTATGCAATTGAAGTTTTATCATCTTTAGAATCTGATAGAATCATCGTAGCAAGAAAAGATAGTCCATTAGTTATAGGAATTAATGGAGATGAAAAATATATTGCTTCAGATATACCTGCAATTTTGGAATACACAAATAATATATACATATTAAACGATGGAGATTTGGTTGAAATAACCAATAAAGCTATGACATTTTATGATGAAAATTTTAAAATTATAGAAAAAACTCCTGAACTTATTACCTGGGATGCAAAGGCTGCAGATAAAAATGGTTATGAAGATTTCATGTTAAAAGAAATCTATGAACAACCTACTTCTATAAGAGAAACTATTGGTACAAGATTAAGACCAAATGAAAAATGTGATTTCAGTGAGATAAACATTTCTAAAGAATATCTATCTGGAATATCTAGAATATATATAGTTGCTTGTGGGACTGCTATGTATGCAGGTCTTGCTTCAAAAGCTATTTTTGAGAGATTAACATCTATCCCTGTTGAAGTAGATATCTCTTCTGAATTTAGATATAGAGAACCTTTGATTGATGAAAATACTCTAATAATATTCATAAGTCAATCTGGAGAAACTGCAGATACTATTGCCGCTTTGAAAAATGCAAAAGCACATGGTTCTAAAACTATTGCAGTATCTAATGTTATAGGAAGTTCTATAACAAGAGAAGCAGATTTTACAGTATATACTCATGCAGGTCCTGAAATTGCTGTTGCTTCTACTAAAGCTTATACCTCTCAAATAACTGTTCTTGCATTGCTTGCATTACATTTTGCAGAAATTTTAGGTTCAAACGAGAAAGAACTTATAAATAATTTAAAAAATGAAATTTTAGAATTGCCTTCTAAAGCAAGTATCGTATTAGAAAATACAGAATTACTTAAGGCTTTTGCAAAAATAATATACAATGAAAAAGATTTATTCTTCATAGGTAGAGGTACTGATTATGCAGTATCTTTAGAAGCCTCATTAAAGTTAAAAGAAATTTCATATATACACTCAGAAGCATATCAATCAGGAGAATTAAAGCATGGTCCTATCGCCTTAATTGAAGATGATGTAACTGTAGTTGGATTTATAACTGACAGAAGACTTGTTGATAAATCAGTAAGTAATCTACAGGAAGTTATTACAAGAGGTGCAAAAACACTTCTTATAACAAATCAAGATGTAAGTCAGGATGTATTTCCTAATATTGTAAATATACCAAAAGTAAATCATCTCCTTTCCCCTATACTTTCAGTAATACCGCTTCAGCTTTTAGCTTACTATGTTTCTAAAGAGAAAGGACTTGATGTAGATAAACCAAGAAATCTCGCAAAATCAGTAACAGTTGAATAATAATTATTTATATAAAAAAAATTAGAAGTAAAAACTTCTAATTTTTTTATCTATTATTTCCTCTATCTTGCTTAATTGGAATCTTTTTTTGAATATTACTTGTATTTGTCTCAAAAGTTGGAGCATTAGTAACTCTTAGTCCACTTACAAATCCCTCTCTTCTCTTTCTTGATTCACTTTGTTCTACTCTTCTTCCTACATATCCATTAATTGGAAAACTTGTAATAGATACCTTTTCTTTCATTCCTATCATCTCTGCATATTCACTTACTTTTGCTATTAATTTTTCGCTTTCTTTTGAAAGTTCTCCATTTTCAAAATTTCTAACTATAATTATTGGCATTCCTGAGTCTAACGCATATTTAAACATACTAAAATCATTTGGTCCATTACCTATACATGTAAAATTTCCTACATCAGCATGTTCTACCAGATATTCAACAGCTTCTCCTTTACAAGTTTCGCCATCCATAATATCTAATCTATAATTCTGTCTATCTTTTCTTGGAAACTTAGTTTTTCCAATATCTGCCCAACATTTTATTCCATTTTCTTTTATAAATCCTTTAATATGCTTCATAGTTTTTTTATTTCCAGCAAGTGTAATTTTAGTTATATCTGCACTTTCAGATAATATTTCATCACTTAAATCGTAATCACTTCTATATTCTATTATACTTTCCTTTGAATAATAATCTTTTACATCTTCATTATTCGCTGCATAAACATTTTCTCCATCTGTATATCTTAAGTCTCTCATCCTTCCGCCTTGTCTTAGATATTCCTCTAATATTAATCTTCTTGTGTGTAATGGAAGAGTAGTTCTCTTTAGATATTCCCTCTTTCTTGTATCAAATATTGTTCCTCCATTATCTCCTATAATAAATCTAGGAGGAATTATATTGTTTTCCCTACACATTGACATAACATAACTATTAACTCTACCTGTCGCAGTTACAAAATCCACGCCATTTTGTGATAACTTTAATATTTCTGCTGAAAGCTTTGAATCTGTTAAATCTAATGTTCCATCTAAATCAAATACACATATACTTTTATTCAAGTTTTTTCACCATCCTATTTTAAAGTAAATTCGAAATATTTATAAAATCTTCTAAGTTTAGTGCTTCTCCCCTTATTCTTTCGTCTATATTTAGTTTATTTAAAATATCTCTTATGTGCTCCTTGTCTTGGCAAATTTCTATATTTTGAATTGCATTAATAAATGTTTTTCTTCTTTGCATAAACGCATATTTTATTAGTTTGAATAATTTTTCTTCACTTTTAACATTTGTATTCTTCTCTTTTTTTACTTTCAAATTTATTACCTCTGATTCAACATTTGGCTCTGGTATAAAACTTGTATTTGGAACAACAAATAATTTTTCAGGCTGAGAGTAGTATTCTACTGCATAAGTTATAGCTCCTGCTTCTCTAGTCCCTGTTTTAGCACATAGCCTATCTGCAACTTCTTTTTGTACCATAACAGTTATACTATCAAAATTCGCTTTTCCTTCCAATAGTTTCATTATTATAGGAGTTGTTATATAATATGGTAAATTTGCAACAATCTTAACTTTATCTTTTTTGTTTTCTTCTATTATTTTATTTAAATCTAGTTTCAATATATCTTCATTGATAACTTCAAAATTGTCAAAAAACTTAAATCTATCTTCTAAAATTTCCATCATTCTTTTGTCTAGTTCTACTGCTATAACTTTTCCAGCATATCTTAAAAGATAATTTGTAAGAGTTCCAAGTCCTGGTCCTATTTCTATAACTAAATCTTCTTCAGCAATTTCTGCTTTTTTTATTGTATTTAGTATAACCTCTTCATCTATTAAAAAATTCTGTCCTAAAGATTTATTTGCAGTTATATTATATTTTTTCATCAAAAATTTAGTCTCATTTAATAATTCCATTTTTTCCTCCTTTCTAATTCTATAATAAAATCTTACTTTTTTCAATATTTTGCTTTATCTTTTACATAAAATATTATATAATATATGAATATATTAATTTAGGAGATGATTTTAAACTATGGCATACAATTTTAAAGAAGTAGAAAAAAAATGGCAAGCAAAATGGGAAAAAGAAGGAACTTTTAATGCAAAAAATGACTACACTTTGAAAAAATGGTATGGACTTATAGAATTTCCATATCCATCTGGTCAAGGATTGCATGTTGGTCATCCTAGAAGCTACACAGCTTTAGATATAATTGCAAGAATGAAAAGATTACAAGGATACAATGTCTTATACCCTATTGGTTTTGATGCATTTGGACTTCCAGCAGAAAACTATGCAATAAAAAATAATATACATCCAAGTATAGTTACTGAAAGTAATATAAATCATTTTAGAGAGCAATTAAAATCTATTGGTTTTTCTTTTGATTGGTCCAGAGAAATTAATACAACTGACCCAAATTATTATAAATGGACTCAATGGATATTTATTCAACTATTTAAAAAAGGTTTAGCCTATAAAACTACAATGCCTATTAATTACTGTACAAGTTGTCGTGTAGGTCTTGCAAATGAAGAAGTTGTAAATGGTGTTTGTGAAAGATGTGGTGGAGAAGTTATTCAAAAGGAAAAAAGCCAATGGATGCTTAAAATTACTGAGTATGCCCAAAGGTTAATAGATGATTTAGATAATGTTGATTATCTAGAAAAGATTAAAATTCAACAAAGAAACTGGATTGGAAGAAGTGAAGGTGCTGAAGTTAGATTTAAAATAGATGGAACTGAAAAAGATCTACTTATATATACAACTAGACCTGATACAATCTTTGGTGCAACATATATGGTTGTAGCTCCTGAGCACAGTATTATTTCTGAATTAAAAGATAAAATAACAAATTTAGATGAAATTAGTAAATATAAGGAAATAGCAGCTAAAAAATCCGATTTTGAAAGAACAGAACTTTCAAAGGAAAAAACTGGTATTGAAATAAAAGGAATAAAAGCTATAAATCCATTAACAGGAGAAACTATTCCTATTTGGATTTCTGATTATGTTCTTATCACATATGGAACAGGTGCAATTATGGCTGTTCCTGCACATGATACTAGGGATTATGAATTTGCTACAAGATTTAACCTTCCTATCAAACAAGTTATAACAAATAAAGAAAATACAGCTAATATTGACAAGGAAGCTTATATTGATACAAATAATGGTGTACTTATAAATTCTGGCTTTATAAATGGATTAGAAGTTAAAGAAGCTATAAAAAAAGTTATAGAATACTTAGAAGAAAAGAAAATTGGTACTTCAAAAGTTAATTTTAAATTAAGAGATTGGGTTTTTTCTAGACAAAGATATTGGGGTGAACCTATACCTATGATATATTGTGAAAAATGTGGTTGGGTTCCATTAGATGAGAAAGATTTACCATTAAAATTACCAGAAGTAAAAGAATTTTTACCAGGAGAGGATGGAGAATCTCCTCTTGCAAAACAAACTGACTGGATAAATACAATATGTCCTCATTGTGGTGGAAAAGCCACACGAGAAACTGATACAATGCCTCAATGGGCTGGCTCTTCTTGGTACTTCCTTCGTTATATGGATCCACATAATGATAATGCTTTAGCTTCAAAGGAATCAATTAATTACTGGGAACCAATTGATTGGTATAACGGTGGTATGGAACATACAACCTTACACCTTCTTTATTCAAGATTTTGGCATAAATTCCTATATGATTTGGGTATTGTATCAACTCCAGAACCTTATGCTAAAAGGACATCTCATGGTATGATTCTGGGAAATAATGGAGAAAAAATGTCTAAGTCTAAGGGTAATGTTGTTAATCCTGATGAAATAGTAGATGAATTTGGTGCAGATTCTTTTAGGACTTATGAAATGTTCATTGGTCCATTTGATCAATCTACTCCTTGGTCTATGGAAAGTCTCCGTGGTTGTAGCAAATTCTTAGATAGAGTCTGGAATCTAACTGAAATATTAGAAGATCGGAGATACATATTCTAAAGAATTTGAAAAAATGATGCATAAGGCTATTAAAAAAGTTACAAGTGATTATGAAACTATGAAATTTAACACAGCTGTTAGTACATTTATGACTATGGTAAATGAATTTTACAAATTAAAGAAGATTAATAAAGCTGAGTTTAGTACTTTTCTTGTATTGCTAAATCCTATGGCACCACATATTACAGAAGAACTTTTTTCCATAATTGGAAATGAAAAAACTATTTCTGAAACTACTTGGCCAACATTTGATGAATCTAAAACAATAGATGATGAAATAGAACTTCCAATTCAAATAAATGGTAAACTTAAAACTACTGTAAACATAGTTCTTGATAGTGATGAAATTACTATAAAAAATCTTGTTCATGAAAAAATAGGAAGCTTTTTAGAAGGAAAACAAATTGTAAAAGAAATATATGTAAAAAATAAAATATATAATATAGTTATTAAATAAACCACAAGAAGTGCCAGCCCATTAGCTTGGGTTGGCACTTCTTGTTTTCATGTCTTCGCTTTCTCCGTTAAGCTCCATAATAGTCGAAGAAGTTTTCTTCGGATTCATCCTCTCCAGAATCAGGAGCTTCTCCAGAATCGGAGCTTTCTTCAGCCTCAGGATCCTCCTCAGATTCAGGGAAAGGAACCTCTTCGTGCTCACTTTCTTCTTCGGATTCCTCAGCCTCTTCGTGTTCTTCGCTTGCTTCGGACACTTGTCCAGTTGCCTTGTTTTTGAGAAGTACCACACTGATGATTGCAGCCATCACTGCCGAGATTACCACTACCAAAATCCAGAACCACAGTCTTACACGATTTCCTGTCATGCTAGTTGCTCCAAAAATGAAACTTAACAGGAAAACAATGAATGCACTTTTGGCAAGTTTAAACCATCCGCCCTTCTTCTTCATGGTTCTAGCCGTCTTCCAGCACCACAATATCGAAAATACTGGAGTACAGAAGACCAGTGTCTGAAATGCCGGAATGAATGTTATTGCGGGAAGTGCTGTGTGGATACCGAACCAAGTGGTAAACAGGGTAAAGAGTTGCCAACAATAGGCACTCACACACCCCATGATGATAGCAAATGCCTTATTCTGGCACTCTGCTATCTCCCGAATAGCTGCGTTAAACTTTTTTCTCATGACTGTCTTTTCCTTTCTGCAATTAATAATTTTATCAGCTACTGCTAATATAGTATATTATACCATAAAATAGCATAAAAATCAATTATGTAACTTTCATACATTCTATATAACAAAATAAGTAGCCTTATAAAAAGCTACTTATTTTGCTATATTTTATTCCTTATCTTTGCATAGTCTGGATTAAATCCAAATAATAATTTAATTTTTCTAACTAATTTTGAGATAAAGTTGTGTCTAACAATTACTAAATCTGTTATTTCTCCCTTTCTTAGTTCATATCTATTTTCAAGTTCTACCATCTTATCTATATAATAGTCATTATAAAAGTTATCTCCTTCTACTTGTCCCAATATATTTTTAAATAAATACAGTTTATTTCTATAATTTTCTATTTGCTTTGGTGAATAGGCTAGATTTATAGCATTATCAAAATAACTTGTAAGTATCAATCTTTGTGTATTTAAAAATATCTTTCTTATTTTTCCCTTTTGCTTATCTATTTCTTTTGTACATCTTTGAACGCCATAACTATCTGTATCATAATTTTGTAAGTTACTATAAAGTTCTTCTAATCGTGCTTGATTTTCCATTAACATTTCTATATTTTTTTGTATAATATAATATGTTTTAGCAGAAGTAAAAGAAATAAATTCTTCTTTAAATCTATTATTTGCATTTATTGTGCTATCAAATAGAACATTCTCCCCTATTACATATGCCATCTGATTTACAAGAGCACACTCTAGTGGATAATATGTTGCAGTATTAGTTTGTATTTCTATACCAAAGTATTTTTCTGTTTCAAATCCATTATTTATACATTTAGCAGCCATAAGTTGGACAGCTGCCTCATTTATACCTATTCCTGGTAAGTCTCCTGATGTATAATCACACAATCCTAGGCGAAGAATATCCCCATTTTTATCACATTTTTCTTGCAAATAATGTATACACTCATGTATTGCAACATCTGTCAATTCATGCGTTTCTAAAGAATAATCGAAATAAATTGATTTATTTTTGTAAAAATACTTAGCAGAAATTCCATTAGGCAATTTTGCAAAATACATATTAAGTCTAGATATGTTTATAAAAAGCTCTTTGGAATTTAATCCAAGTTGCGGAAAATTCTTTGAAATAGTATCAGCTATTCTTTTTGATAAAGTATTTTGTGTAAGAGTATCTATTTCATTTATTACTTCTATTCCATCTCTTTTTAAGTCTTTCTTAATGCTCATTTTTCTTCCTTCCTAAGATTAAATCTGAAAAAACGAGATTTTCATTTTTCAGAATTTTATCTTTTGTATTAGTCTTTTAGATTATACAACAAGAAGGTTACATACAAATTACATATCTATTACATTTTTATGACATTGTACTTTATTTTTACTAGATATGTAATTTGATTTTAATTTTCTTCTACATTTCATTTACAATTTTCATCAAATTTTCTCTTTATTTTTGCCTTTTTTTACTATATAATATATTTATTAAAGAAAGGATGGTAAAAATGAATCCAGAAACTATTGAAAAATTATATAAACTATTAGAAGAAATACCTGTTACAGCTGCCAATAGACCTCAACTTAGAAATATAAAAGAGCTTTTAGATAATAATGATTTTGAAGCAGCAATGGCTAACCTTCAGAATTTAAAATATGACCTTTCAGAAGACCCTGAATTCTCAGAAATATCAGATAAACTTCCTAAAAAGGAAGAACCAGAAGAGGAAGAATTTCTTGAAGAAGAAGAAAGTGCCTTTCCAAAGGAATTAATGGATGAAGAATTAGAAGAAACTTATATAGGTCTTCTTTTGGAAGATCCAAGATCTATAAGTAGATATTATTTCTTACATGAGGATTGTTTTTTTGCAGATGATACAATCTCTAATTTATATAGACTTGTACTTTTCGCAGATGGAGAATCTTATGCCTCTGAACTTGCAAAAAGAAACTTCAATTTTGCAAAAAACATAGAAGAAATCTTTCCTTTAAAACAAGTTTATAAGGGAAAAGTTAAGGGGAAAAAATATGACTTTGAAAAAATCTATGTAGAACTTAGAAAACTCTTTATATTAAGAAAAAACTTTAGAAGAATTCCAATAAAAAATATTCAAGATAAAATAGTAGATATTATAAACTATAAATTATATAATGAAATGTCTATTGAGGAAGTTGAAAGTGCTATAACTCAAGCAGAAATCACCTCAAAATTCAAATCATCTGTATTAAATGAAGATGTTTCTAATTTTTTAACATCAGGAAGCAATAATTTATCTAATCGGACTAGAACTACCCTTCCCTATTTTATCAAGTGTTTTTAAGGGTATAAGAAAAGGAGAAACAACATCTTTCGCAATGCCATCAAATGCTGGAAAGAGTAGATTTACAGTAAATCTTGCGACTTATGTATCATTTGTTCATCATCAAAAGGTTTTAGTAATTTCAAATGAAATGTCAGAAGAAAAAATGAAGCTCTGTTTAACAACAACAGTTATAAATAATCCCGAGATCCAGAAAATTCATGGTCATAAATTAAAGATAAGTGAAGGAGAACTTTTAGAACTGAAATTTAGACCAAATAGTAAAGAAGATGTGCAAGTTGATAGTGAAGGATATATCATAAGGCTTGATAATGAAAATCAAGAAGATTTTATAGAAAGACTAAAAAAATATTCTTCAGATTTTAGAGAAGTTTTAGAAGTTACAGACTGGGTTAGTAAAGAATTAAATAATGCAATTCACTTCATTAATATTACAGACCATACGAACGACGAATTGAGTAAAGTTATAAAGAATTACTATTATAAAGAACAAATTGAATATGTATTTTATGATACTTTAAAAGCCGATACAGAACATATTGGTAATAGTGACGAGGTAAAGAAAACTGCAACTATACTTTCAAACCTTGCACAAAACTTCAACATATTTATTGGCTCTACTATGCAACTTACAGAGAACTCTACTTTGCCATTAAATTTAGATGTAAATGATTTATCAGCAAGCAGAACTGTAAAAGAGGTTTTAGACACTCTATGTTTAATAAAGCAAATACATAATGATTCTCTTGATAAATATGAATATTCTCTAAATGAAGTAGATACTACATTCTTTGATTTAGAAAAATTTGATGATCCTAATATAAGACATTATGCTTGTGTTGTAGATAAAAACAGAGCTGGTGCAAAACCTAGAGTATTATTTAGGTTAAATTTGGCATATAACAGCTGGCAAGAACTTCGGTTACTTAAGACTAAAGGAACAACAGCAGTGAAACAATTGACTTTTGTGCTATTTGGTATTATAATTGATTTGGAAAATCGAAATGGAGGTTCTTATGTATAATTTAGTCGTATTTGCATCAGGAAATGGTACAACACTTCAAGCAATTATAGATTCAATACAAGCTGGTCATTTGACTGCTAACATTGCTCTTGTTATATCGAATAATCCTAATGCTTTCGCTTTAGAAAGAGCAAAAAAAGCTAATATTCAAACATATATTATAAAAGAAAAAGACAGTGAAAATATGGATGAAGAGCTCTCAAATGTTTTATCCAAAATAAATGTTAATTTAATAGTTCTTGCAGGATACTTAAAACTAATAGGTCCTAAACTTATTTCAAAATACAAAATTATAAATACTCATCCTTCTTTGTTACCTAAATATGGTGGTAAAGGAATGTATGGTATGAATGTGCATCGTGCTGTTATTGAAGCAAAAGAAGAATATAGTGGTGTTACTCTTCACTATGTGAATTCTGAATATGACAGAGGTGATACTATTATGCAAAGTGTTGTAAAAGTTTTACCAACAGATACACCTGAAGATTTAGCAGCTAAGGTACAAGCTGCTGAAAAAATACAACTTGTTGAAGTTATAAAAGCTTTTGCAAGTGGAAAACAAGGTTAAGATATTTTTTAATTTAATATATATTTTTTTATGGAGGTTTTTATGAAAGAAAATGTTGATGTTTCAATCATTATGGGTAGTGATTCTGATTTACCAATAATGAAAGAAGCTGCAAAATTTTTAGATGAAATGGGCATTACTTATGAAATGACTATACTTTCTGTTCACAGATGCCCTGATGCTGCTTTTGATTATGCAAAAAATCTGAAAGAAAGAAAAGTTAAAGTTATAATAGCAGGTGCTGGAGGTGCAGCTCATTTACCTGGTGTATTTGCAGCTCAGGTTCCTTGTCCAGTAATTGGTGTTCCAATTATGTCTAAAACTTTAAATGGTGTTGACTCTTTGTATTCAATAGTACAAATGCCATCTGGAATACCTGTTGCAACTGTTGCAATAAATGGCGCAAAAAATGCAGGTATCCTTGCTGCAACTATTATTTCTACTCAAGATGATGAAGTATATAAAAAAATATGCGACTTCAAAGCTTCTATGAATTCAGCTGTTTTAGAAAAAAATGAAAAATTACAAAAGATAGGATATAAAGAATATTTAGATCAAATGAAATAAATTTTTATTAATGTTTTTATACTTAAACAATTAGTAAAAAGGATTAGTTAGTAAAATGTTTATAAGAGCTAGATTAGCTCAAATGGAGGTTAATATATGAAAAAAATTAGTAGTGGAAAAGTTCGTGAAATTTATGAAGTTGATAATGATAAACTTATGTTAGTTGTATCTGATAGAATATCTGCATTTGATGTTATCCTTCCTACTCCTGTTGAAGACAAAGGAAAAATTTTAAATAGAATATCTGAATTTTGGTTTGATTTTGTAAAAGATGTTATACCAAATCATATCATAACAACAAACTTTGAAGAATTCCCTGAAGAATTTCAAAAGGAAGAATTTAGAGACAGAAGTATGCTTGTTAAAAAATTAAAAATGATACCTGTTGAATGTGTTGTTAGAGGTTATATTACAGGTTCTGGTTGGAAAAGCTATCAAGAAAATGGAAAAGTATGTAGTATACAGTTGCCAGAAGGTCTTAAAGAATCAGAAAAGCTTCCTGAGCCAATATTTACACCTACAACAAAAGCTGCTGAAGGACATGATATGCCAATTAGTTTTGAAGAAACTTGTGAGCTTATCGGTAAAGATCTAGCTGAAAAATTAAAAGCAAAAACTATTGAAATATATGAAAAATGTGCAGAATATGCAAAAACAAAAGGAATAATTATTGCTGATACTAAATTTGAATTTGGTTTAGATGAAAACGGAGAATTAGTTCTAGGAGATGAAGTATTAACACCAGATTCTAGTAGATTTTGGCCAGCTTCTGACTATGAAATTCGGAAGATCACAAAAAAGTTTTGACAAACAATATATGCGCGATTGGCTAAAAGCAAATAATTGGGATGCAGAAAACCCTACACCAATTCCAACTGATGTAATAAATACAACAAGAAATAAATATATCGAGGCATTTGAAAAAATAACAGAAAAGAAATTTTAATATAATTAAAATTTAAGGAGCTACAAAAATAGCTCCTTTTAATATTATACATTTACTTCTACATCTATATTATTTATCAAGTTACCATATTTGTTAAGTACTGGGTCTACTTCTTCTTTTACAAAATCATCTACTTGTTGAGGAGCTCTACCACATAAATTGTCTGGGTTTAAAGCTTTCAAAATTTCTTCTTTTGTAAGTCCAAAACTCTCATCATTTGCAATTCTATCTACTAAATCATTTGGTCTTCCAAATTCTTTCACTTCTCTTGCCGCTTCCATTGAATATACTCTTATTTTCTCGTGTAATTCTTGTCTGTCTCCACCTTTTAAAACTGCATTCATGATTATTTCTTCTGTCCCCATAAAAGGTAATTCCTTCATTAAATTTGTTTTTATTACATTCTCATAAACGACTATTCCAGAAGTTATATTTGCATATAATATAAGTACTGCATCTATTGCTAAAAATGCCTCAGGGACGCAAATTCTTTTGTTTGCAGAGTCATCTAGAGTTCTTTCTAGCCATTGTGTCATTGCTGTTATTGCAGGATCTTGTGAAAGTGCTACAACATGTCTTGAAAGTGAATTTATTCTTTCTGATCTCATTGGATTTCTCTTATATGCCATAGCAGATGAACCTATTTGACCTTTTTCAAATGGCTCTTCTAATTCCTTTTCATGTTGTAATAATCTCATGTCATTTGCAAACTTAGAGCTACTCTGTGCAATTGAAGAAAGTACATTAAGTACTCTTGTATCTAATTTTCTTGTATATGTTTGTCCAGATACTGCAAATACTTTGTTATATCCCATTTTCTCTGTAACTTTTTTATCTAGCATTTTTACTTTTTCTTCATCTTTAAATAATTTCATAAAGCTTTCCCCAGTTCCTGTTGTTCCTTTACACCCACGAAGTTTCATATGACTTTGTACAAATTCTAGTTCTTCTAAATCCTCTAATAAATCTTGCAACCAAAGTGTTGCTCTTTTTCCAACTGTTGTAAGCTGTGCTGGTTGGAAATGTGTATATCCAAGACAAGTCATACTTTTATTTTTAAGTGCAAATTCTCTTAAATTTTTTATAACTAATACAAGTTTTTCTTTTACAACTTCTAGTGCTTTACTCATTAAAATTATATCCGCATTATCTGTTACAAAGCATGATGTAGCTCCAAGGTGTATTATTCCTTTTGCAGATGGACATTTTGTTCCAAATTCATATACATGTGCCATAACATCATGTCTACATTCTTTTTCTCTTTTTGAAACAACATCATAATCTATGTCATTTATATGTTCTTTCATTTCTTTTATTTGTTCATCAGTTATACTTATACCAAGCTCTTTTTCTGTTTCTGCAAGTGCCACCCATAATTCTCTCCATGTGCTATATTTTGAATCTGCAGACCAGATTTCATTCATCTCTTTGCTTGCATATCTACCACTTAGTGGTGTGACATATATTTTTTCCATAGTATATCACCTTTCTTTTTATTATTTATAAATATTTTTATTTCTATAAGTCTTACTTCTCTAAGCAAAAATATTTTATCACAAAACCTTAGTTTTTGCAATTACTATTGACATTTTTTGACACTTGTATGATAATATATTTGGTTAAAAAAATTTAAGGAGGTCTTTTATGTCAAAAGTCGATGTTGTTTTAGGCGCATTTTATGGCGATGAAGGTAAAGGAAAGATTATTGATTATCTTTCTACAAAATCTGACATCTCTATTAGATGTACTGGTGGTAATAACGCTGGGCATACAATAGAAGTAGACGGACAAAAATTTGCATTCCATCTTATACCTTCTGGAGTGCTTAACAAAGGAACTTTAGCTGTAATTGGTAATGGAGTTGTTATCGATCCTAAAGTATTAATTGAGGAAATTAACAATTTAAAGGAACATGGTTACACAGTTGATAATCTTCGTATAAGTGACAAAGCTCATATAATCATGCCTTACCATGTAGCTATGGATAAAATGCTTGAAGAAAACAGAGGAAATAATAAAATAGGTACTACTTGCCGTGGAATTGGACCTGCATATTGTGATAAATATGAGCGTTCAGGTATAAGAGTACAAGACTTTATAAGACCTAGATTTGCTGATTTAGTTAGAACAAATGTTGAAAGTAAAAATAGAATATTTAAATCTTATGGATATCCTGAAATGAACGCAGAAGAAATTATTAAAGAATACTTAGAATATTCTGAAATCTTGAAGCCTTATGTTGTTGATACTGTTGTATTATTACATAATGCTATGAGAGAAAATAAAAAATTACTTTGTGAAGGTGCACAATCAACTTTACTTGACATAGACTTTGGTTCTTACCCATTTGTTACATCTTCTAACCCTTCACTTGGTGGAATGTGTACAGGTTCTGGAATAAGTCCAAAAGATGTTGGAGAAGTTTATGGAGTTATAAAAGCTTATTCTTCTAAAGTTGGTGCAGGACCTTTTGTAACAGAACAACTTAATGAAACTGGTGATACTATAAGAGAACTTGGACATGAATACGGTACAACAACAAAAAGACCTAGAAGATGTGGTTGGCTTGACTTAGTTGCTGTAAAATATTGCGTAATGATAAATGGACTTACTGGTATTGCAATAAATCACTTAGATACAATAGGAAAACTTGATAAAATTAAACTTTGTGTTGCATATAATCACAAAGGAAAAGTTACAACAGACTTTTCTACAACACCAGAATATTTAGAAAACTGTGAAGCTGTATATGAAGAGTTTGAAGGAAATTTCGGAGATTTAAGCAACATTACAAGAAGAGAAGACCTTCCAGAAAAAGCACAAAAATATTTAACAAGAATTGAAGAAATAATAGAATGTCCTATAAAATTTATAGGAACTGGTGCAGGAAGAGATAGTTTAATTGTTTGCTAGAATAGTATAATATATAAGAAGTAACTACCATTAAATAGAGTAGTTACTTCTTTTTTTATTTTCAAATACATATAAAATAAGTATGTGTTTTAACTTACATACTTATTTTATATGTAACTTTTACCAACTATCTTTCTTAAAATGAGAATTTAGAACTATCCTATTTTCTCAATTTAATTTTTCGCCTTCATTTTAATCCTCTACTGATTACAC
>JAAWPK010000030.1 GCA_022799935.1 Clostridia bacterium | reverse complement strand
TACAAAAGAAGATGGAAGTTTAACTTGGAAAAATTCAAAAGAATTTTTAGAAAGATTTAATGAGAAAATTATAGAAGATAGATAACATACAAATTACAAGTTATCCAACAGATAGTTTTGGAGGTGGTAAAAATAAATTATTGCTGGTTTTGGGTTATTATAATCTTTTGCTGTATAATAATACCAAGAAGAAATAAATTATATTTAGGAATAGTTAAAAGAAAAAAGAAAGGTAGGAAAAGAAAAATGCCACAGGAAATGATAAAAGAATTTATGAACAAAGTTTGTACCATTAGTTTATTTAATGAATCTTTTGGAGTAACAGGTAAAATAGTTATGATAGAAGATAACTGGATAAAAGTTGAAGAAAAAAATGGAAATAGAATGATTAATGGAGATATGATTCGAGATATAAAATTAATGCCAGAAAAATATCAAAAGTAATTGCAAAATTACAAGTAGTCGAGGAGGTAGTTATGAATAAAAAAAGAATAATTATAGTAACAATAATTATAATTTTAGTAGTTATTTTAGGATTATGGATTAGTGGGATAATTCCAAAACAGATAGCAAGAATTTCTGCAACAAATTATTTAAAAAAGAACTTTCCTGAAAAACAGTATGAATATGTAGATATAGAGTGGAGTTCTAGCTTTGGAGGATATTCAATAAAATTTAAGGATGAAAATGATGAAATAGTCGGATTTCTAATGAATAACAAATATCTGCCAATCACTCCTGGACAAGGAACGTTTGGATTAGAAGATAGTTATAGGGTAGAATATGAAGGAATAGTAGATATAAACGACTTTTATAATCATAGTATTACAAGTAAATATAAAGATTTAAGAACATTACCAGAAAATTATTCTAAAGAACAAGCACAAAAAGATAATTGTTTTATAATAGGTGCAATGGTTCATAATGATAACTTATATAGTGAATTTATGGATAAATATAATAAAAAAGAAAATGCTTTTATTAGAGTGGTACAATCAACAGTAGAAGGAGATATTTTTATAATAGATGTATTATATGAAGCCAGAAATAATAAAGTTCATTTAGTAAAAGATGATACAAGGGATGAATTTTCGGCACAAGAAGATAGAACTATTAAATATAAAACTTATGAAAAAACTGGAGTATGGAATTATCAAAATTCACAATATTGGGTTGTATATAACGGAGAATTACCAGATGGTATAAAAGCAGAATATTCAATTAACTCTGATGATTTATTTATAATTGCAACTATTAACTAAATTTAGAAAGGTGTTTGAAAATGAGTAAATATGAGCCTTTATGGAAATATTTAAAAGAAAATAATAAAGATGATTATAAATTATCTTATGAAGAAATTAAAAATATTTTAGGATTTGATATAGACCATTCATTTTTAACTTATAAGAAAGAAGCAAAAGAATATGGATATGAAGTAGGTAAAATATCAATGAAAGAAAAGACAGTAATTTTCAAAAAGATATAACTAGAAATTACAATTTTTATAACTCTACTAATCGTTGTTTTCCTCACTCAACGATTAGTATGTTTACTTTTATATATAAAGATTTTACAATAATATTAAAGGAGGGCAAGGTATTGAACAAGCAAAAGTAGGAAAGTTCATTGCTGAATGCAGAAAAAAGAAAAATATGACACAAGCAGAACTTGCAGAAAAGCTAAACATTACAGATAGAGCAATATCAAAGTGGGAAACAGGAAAAGGTATGCCTGATTCTTCCATAATGCTTGAACTATGTAATGAACTTGATATTAGTGTAAATGAATTATTAAGTGGGGAGGTTATTAAAATGGAAACTTATAATCAAAAAGCAGAAGAAAACTTATTGGAGATGAAAAAACAAATTGAGAAAATGAGAAAAAAATTTAGTATAATTTCTTACATATTTGGTACAATTACAATTTTAATGTTTATAGGAAATATAATATTAAATTCTATTTATCGTGATAGTTGGGATAATTCATTATATCGTGCATTGGGGTTGATAATTAGTTTTATAGCTTGTATGTTTTGGTTTGAAGCAAGTGTTTTAAATTTTAAAGATAAAAATGAATAATAAATTACAATTTAGCAGTGTGATATAAATACAAAATAATGGAGGCATTTATGAATAATATAGATTTATTAATTAACAAATTAGGCAAAGAAAATGTATTATTAAATGAAGATATGTCTAAACATATTTCATTTAAAACTGGTGGGACAGCTGATGTTTTTGTTAAAGTGAATAGTATAAAAAATATGAAATTTCTTTTAGATTTTGTGAAAAATAATGGTTCAAGTTTATTTATATTAGGAAATGGAAGCAATGTATTAGTTACAGATAAAGGAATAAGAGGAATTGTCTGTAAAATAGATATAAAGAAATTTGAAATAGAAGAAAATAATGAGGATATTTTTGTATTAGTTGGAAGTGGAAATAAGAATGGAGAGATTTCACATAAACTTTTAGAATTAGGTGTTTCAGGATTTGAATTCGCTTCTGGAATTCCAGGAACAATTGGTGGAGCTATAAAAATGAATGCTGGTGCTTACGGAAGTGAAATGAAAGAAATAGTATATAAAACAACATTTATGGATTATGATGGAAATTTAAAGGAAATAACTTTAGATCAACATGAATTTGGATATAGAAAAAGCATATTTTCAAATAAAAATTACATAATATTAGAAAGTACATTGAAATTAAAAAAAGGAAAAAGAGAAGACATAGAATATAAAATAAATGAATATTCAAAATCAAGAAAAGAAAAACAACCATATAATAAACCATCAGCAGGTAGTACATTTAAAAGAGGAGAAGATTTTGTTACTGCAAAGCTTATAGATGAATGTGGACTGAAAGGAACTAGAATAGGTGGAGCAATGGTTTCAAATAAGCATGCTGGTTTTATTGTAAATGAAAATAATGCAACTTCAAAAGATATTTTAGATTTAATACAGCTTGTAAAGAATAATGTTTATGAAAAAACAGGAAAGAATATTGAACTTGAAATTGAAATAGTAGGAGAAAAATAACAAATTTACTTGCATTTATTTGGCAAATGTAGTAAAATATACAAGTATTAGATATAAATACCTTTTTCGTGGCTTAAGGTTTAGAGCACCACTTATGCTAGGAATTTGGCAAATAGATTTAAATGGAGGTGTAATTTTATGACAAAGGAAAGAAAACAAGAATTAATTAATACTTATAAAAGAGAAGGAAATGATACTGGTTCTCCAGAAGTTCAAATTGCTCTTTTAACAGAAAGAATTAATGAATTAACAGGACATTTAAAAATTCATACTAAGGATAATCATTCAAGACGCGGACTTTTAAAAATGGTAGGAAAAAGAAGAAATCTTTTAAACTATTTATCAAAAAAAGACGAAGCTAGATATAAATCTATAGTTGAAAAATTGAATTTAAGAAAGTAAATCATTGTCGAAATCATCGATTTCGCTCCAATGATTATATGAAACAGTATAATTAAATAAGGGGGCGTTTGATTTTTATGATTAAACGCCTCAAATTATGTATATTAATAGTAAATAAGATTATCCTAAGTAGCTTGAATAATGTATTTATTTTGGAGATTAATATATTATTGAAGTTACAAAGGTAAAACTTATACTATTTTATATAAATTTTAAGTAAAAAGAGAGGTAGAAAAAATGTTTAAAACATTTGAAACAGAACTTGCAGGAAGAAGATTAGTTATTGAAAATGGCAAGATAGCAGAACTTGCAAATGGAAGTGTAATGGTAAGATATGGAGAAACAGTTGTAATGGTAAATGTTACAGCTTCAAAAGAGCCAAAAGAGGGAATAGACTTTTTTCCATTATCAGTAGATTATGAGGAAAAACTTTATTCAGTAGGAAAAATACCAGGAGGATTTACAAAGAGAGAAGGAAAGCCAGCAGATAAAGCAATACTTACATCTAGAGCAATAGATAGACCAATAAGACCATTATTCCCAAAGGATTTTAGAAATGATGTATGTGTAATAGCAACAGTTTTATCAGTAGAGCCAGATAATTCACCAGAAGTTGCAGCAATGATAGGTACATCAGCAGCACTTGCAATATCAGATATACCATTTGGTGGACCAACAGCAGCTGTAAATGTTGGATATGTGGATGGACAAATTGTTATTAATCCAACACTTGAACAAAGAGAAAAAACAGATTTAGTTTTAACAGTTGCAGGAACTTTAGAAAAAATAACAATGATAGAAGCTGGGGCAAATGAAATACCAGATGATATAATGCTTGAAGCTATTAAAAAAGGACATGAAGAAATAATAAAAATATGTAAATTTATATCTGAAATTCAAAAAGAAATTGGAAAACCAAAATTTGAATACCAATCTTTTGCAGTTTCAGAAGATTTATATGAAGAAGTTTCAAACCAATTTAAAGAAAGAATGTATCAAGATGTACAAGCTGAAGATAAAGAAGTAAGAGATGCTAATATAGATAAACTTACAGAAGAT
Organism: Clostridia bacterium; assembly: GCA_022799935.1. Lineage (GTDB taxonomy): Bacteria > Bacillota > Clostridia > TANB77 > CAG-508 > JAAWPK01. The sequence goes on along the minus strand of JAAWPK010000030.1, from coordinate 13,390 downwards.
ATTACAGCTTATTTAACAGATAAACATGGAGAAGAATTTGTAGAAGAAAGAAAACAAGAAATTGGAGAAATCATTTATAAACTAGAGAAAAAATCTGTTAGAAAAATGATTTATGAAGAACACAAGAGACCAGATGGAAGAAAAATAGATGAAATAAGACCATTATCTTGCGAAGTTGGTATACTTCCAAGAGTTCATGGTAGTGCAATATTTACAAGAGGACAAACTCAAGTAATGTCTATTGCAACTTTAGGTATGCTTTCAGAAGCTCAAATATTAGATGGAATAGATGAGGATACAGGAAAAAGATATATGCATCAATATAATTTCCCTGCATATAGTGTTGGAGAAGCTAGAACTTCAAGAGGACCTGGAAGAAGAGAAATTGGACATGGAGCACTTGCTGAGAAAGCTTTAGTTCCAGTACTTCCATCAGAAGAAGAATTTCCATATGCAATAAGAGTTGTATCAGAAGTATTGAGTTCAAATGGTTCTACATCTCAAGGAAGTATATGTGGAAGTACACTTGCTTTAATGGATGCAGGTGTCCCAATAAAAGCACCAGTTGCAGGTATTTCAACAGGACTTGTAACAGATGAAAATGATCCTTCTAAATATATAATGCTAACAGATATTCAAGGAATAGAAGATTTCTTTGGAGATATGGATTTCAAAGTAGGTGGAACACATAAAGGAATAACTGCTATACAAGTTGATATAAAAATTGATGGTTTGACATATAATATTATAGAAGAAGCTTTTAATAGAACAAAAAAAGCAAGAGAATATATTTTAAATGATATAATGCTTAAACAAATAGAAAAGCCTAGAGAAGAATTATCAAAATATGCTCCAAAAATAACAAAAATGAAAATAAGTGTAGATAAAATAAAAGATGTAATTGGACCTGGCGGAAAAATGATAAATAAAATCATTGATGAAACAGGAGTAAAAATTGATATTCAAGAAGATGGAAATGTATTTATTTATTCTGAAGATAGTGAGAGCGGAAGAAAAGCTTATGATATGGTAGATGAGATTACAAGAGAAATAGAAGCTGGAAAAGTATATACAGGAAAAGTTACAAGAATAATGAACTTTGGGGCTTTTGTTGATGTTGGAGGAGGAAAAGAAGGTCTTCTTCATATCTCAAAAATTTCTAAAGAAAGAGTAAATAAAGTTGAAGATGTACTAAAAATAGGAGATATAGTTAAAGTTAAGGTTTATGAAATAGATGATCAAGGAAGAATAAATCTTACTGCAAAAGATATAGAAGAGTAATTAAAAACATATAGAGCTTTTGATGTCTTATATATAGTAGCGATTTTAAGTTTATCTTATTTTTAATTAACTTTTCTTAAGAAATGTTTAAGAAAGAAAAATTTGCTTTTTTTGGAAACTTATAGTATAATAAAAAAGGTTAGGGAAATAAGCTTTTTATGTAAATATTAAAATAGTAGAAAAGAGGAGAAAAATGGAATATTTATATATATTACAACAAGCGATAGTTTGGATAATAACAATATTTTGGCTATATCAATTATTAATTAGTATATGTTCTTTAGTAAAATTAAAAGATAAACCTTTGCTTGTTAACAAAGAGCATAAGTTTATGGCAATAATTCCAGCTCATAATGAGGAATCTGTTATAAAAAATTTAATAGAAAGTTTAAAAAAGCAAAATTACCCAAAAGAACTTTTTGATATATATGTTATTGCAGATAACTGTACAGACAAAACTGCAGAATTAGCAGAAAGTGCGGGAGCAATTGTATATGTTAGAAATCATACAGAAGGAAAGACAAAAGGTCATGCTCTTCAATGGTTTTTATCTCAAAAGATAGAAGAAAATGCAGATTATGATGCTTTTTGTATATTTGATGCAGATAATATTGTAGATGAAAACTTTATTAAAAATATGAATAAAAAATTATGCCAAGGAGAAGATGTTGTTCAAGGATATAGAGACATTAAGAATCCAACAGATAGCTGGATATCTTCTGGATATGCAATATTCTATTGGATGATGAATAGATTCTATCATTTAGCAAGATATAACTTAGGTTTATCTCCATTAATAAATGGAACAGGTTTTATGGTAAGATTTAATGTTATAAAGCCAAATGGATGGCAAACATATACTTTAACAGAAGATATTGAATTCTCTCTTCAGAGAATAATTGCTGGAAAAAAACTTGGATGGGCAACAGATGCTGTTGTATATGATGAACAACCAGTAGGATTTAAACAAAGTTGGTCACAGAGATCAAGATGGACAGTTGGACATATACAATGTATGGGAAGATATACTAAGGATTTAGCAAATTCAGTTAAAGATCATAAAACACTTGTAACATTTGATGGACTTTTATATATAGTTGGAAGTATACCAATGTTTATAATTACTTTAGTTTTATTAGTTGTTAATGCTGCTATATATATGGGAGATGGAATGACTAAAATGGAACTTTTAGAGAATTATTTAATGTATATAATCCCAACATTCATTTTCCCAATAATTATTGGAGCTATAATAATGAAATTGGATAAAAGACCTATAAGACCTATGATAAAAGGACTTTTATGCTATCCTTTATTCTTAGCAAGCTGGCTTGCAATAAACTTTAAGTGTTTATTTAAAAGAGAAACTAGCTGGGAAAAAATTGAGCATGTTAGAGATATAAAAATAAATGAGGTAATATAAAAAAACAAAAAGCATGCATTTTAGAATGCATGCTTTTTTAAACATAAGGAGGGGAATATGAAAAAAATACATATAGTAATAATTATTTTACGGAGCTATTTTTATACTTCTAAGTGCCTTTCATACAAATATATGGTATGATGAAAGTTATACTGTAGCTCTTGTATCACATAGTTTTTCAGATATATGGACATTGGGAGCAAAAGATGTACATCCAGTTTTATACTATTTTCTATTAAAAATAGTAAATTTAATATTTGGTTCAAATATTTTAATTTATAGATTGTTCTCAGTGCTTCCTATAGTTATTTTATCTATAATTGGATTTACACATATAAGAAAGGATTTTGGAGAGAAAACAGGATTACTATTTTCATTTCTTGTTATAATGTTACCAGTAATGTCAAGATATGCAACAGAGATAAGAATGTACTCATGTGCAATACTATTTGTAACTCTTTCGGCAATATATGCATATAGGCTATATAAAGAGGGATTTAATATAAAAAATTTAGTTATATTTGGAATTTTCAGTTTAGCCAGTGCATATATTCATTATTATGGATTAATGGCTGCAGGTCTGATTAATCTCGCTGTATTTATATATTTATTAAAGAATTTTAAAGAAAAGAAAATGGAATTTATAAAGTTCATAGTTTGTGCTATAATTCAAGTAGGATTATATCTTCCATGGCTATTAATATTTTTATCGCAGTTTAATACTATATCATCAAATGGATATTGGATAACTATGAGTTTTCCTAATACATTATTTGAGATAATAGGATTTCAATTTGCAGGTAAGATTATGCATAAGTATCTTGCTCTTGCTTGTATGCTTGTTCTTTATACATATATAGGATATTTAATATATAAAACTAAAAAAGAAAATGAAGACATGAAACCTGCAATATTAGCTGTTATAATTTATCTAGGTGTTATAATTGCTGCATATATAATATCAAAAATAAGAGTTCCGATATTATTTGATAGATATTTGCTAGTAACTACTGGACTTTTAGCATTTTTTCTAGCATTTTTTATGGCAAAGGAAAAGAGAAAATGGATAACAATAGGAATTTGCATAATTATATTTTTTATATCACTTATAAACGAAATAGCACTTATGATAATAAATTACAGTCCTAAAAATCTTGAAATGAGAGAATACATATCTACTAATTTACAGGAAAATGATTCATTTTTAATTTATAATGGTGATTTATCGGGATATGCGGTAACTGTGAGATTTCCAGATAAAATGAATTATTTCTATGATAGGTGGAATATAGGGGCAAGTGGAACTTATGAACCATATGGACCAAGATTTCTTAGAACAGACAGTTTAGATGAGATTATGAATAAAGCAAATGGAAGAATATGGGTAATAAATATTTCTGAAGAAGACTTAGAAAATGAGTTAAAAAAGGTTTATGATATAGATGTATTAGAAAGAAGAGAATTTGAAACATTATATAATGGATATCATTTCTCATTTACATTAATAGAAAAATAAACAGGAGGTTGAAACTTATGTGGTTTCTTAAAGATATGAAGGTTTATGCTTTTGTTGGACCATCAGGCACTGGAAAAAGCTATAGAGCTCAATATGTAGCAGGAGAAAATAATGTAAACTACATAATTGATGATGGACTTTTTATAAAAGATAATGAAGTAATAGCGGGATCTTCTGCCAAAAAGGCACCAACAAAAATAGAAACTGTAAAGCATGCGCTTTTTCAAACAGAAGCAGAACGAAAAGAGATAATTGCAGCAATAAAAAAATATAAACCTGATTCAATTATGATTTTAGGTACATCAGATAATATGGTTCAAAAAATAGCAGAGAACTTAGGAGTTCCTAAAATTTGCAAAACAATATATATAAATGAAATAGCAACAAAAGAAGAAATGGAAACAGCAAGAAGAATAAGAGTTACAGAAGGAAAACATGTTATACCAGTTCCAACTTTTGAGATAAAAAAAGATTTTTCTGGATATATATTAGATCCACTTCAAATATTTAAATCAAAAGGATTTGGAAAAGATCCTTATGTTACAGAAAAATCTATAATAAGACCTACTTTTAGTTATCTTCGGAAATTTTACAATATCTGACCAAGTCTTTAGACAAATAATTGATTATATGGCATATAAAACTCCTGCAATACATAAACTTGTGAAGTTAAGAATTACAAAACATGAAGCAGGACCAAGTCTTTACATAGAAGTAATTGTTGTATATGGATATAACATTTTTGAAAGCTTAAATGATTTTAAGGAAAAATGTAGAAAAGAAATTGAGAAACTTACAACTATGAGTATAAGCCATTTTGATATAGTTGCAAGAGGAATAGAAGTACCAAAAAAAGAAGAGAAATAGTGAGGTAAGAATATGGCATTTGTTGTTGCAATAGATGGACCAGCTGGTTGTGGCAAAGGAACAGTAACTAGAATACTTGCAAGAAAAATGAATTTAGTGAATATAGATACAGGAAGTATGTATAGATGTGTTACTTTAGAATGTTTAAATAGAGGAATCTCTTATGAAGATGAAGAAGATATAAAAGAAGTTCTAGAAAATATAAATATAAGGATAGAACATAGTGATGGAATGCAAAAGATAATATTAAATGAAAATGATGTATCAAAAGAAATAAGAACTCCAGAAATAGATAATATTGTTGCAAAATTTGCTGCTTTAAAAATTGTAAGAGACAAAATAACTCCAATGCAGCAAAAGATGGGAAATAGCCAAGATATAATAATGGAAGGAAGAGATATTGGGACAGTAGTATTTCCAAATGCTGATGTCAAAATATTCTTAGACTGTTCAGTAGAAGAAAGAGCGAGGAGAAGACATAAGCAAAATTTACAAAAAGGTATAAATGAAAGTTATGAGGAAGTATTAGCATCTATTAAGGAAAGACATAGATTAGAAACAGAAAGAGAAATTGCACCATTTATAAAAGCGGATGACGCAATACTTATAGATAGTACCAATATGACAATTGAAGAAGTAGTTGAAACTATAGAAACAATAATAGTTTCAAAAAGAAATGTATCTAAAGATTAATGATATAGATAAAGGTTTATTAAAAAATAGAAGGAGAAAATAATGGTAAGAGGCATTATAAAATTTGTATTAAGAATAGTAACAGTGTTTTTATATAGAGTAAAAATTGTTGGAAAAGAAAATATAGAAAAGGATAAGCCTTATATAATATGCCCAAATCATATAAGTAATTGGGATCCTCCAATTATGGTTGCATCATTGAAAAGGAATGATATATATGTGCTTGCTAAAGAGGAAATGTTTGTTAATGGTTTTATAAAATGGCTTGCTGTAAAAGTACATGCTTTACCAGTGAAAAGAGGCAAACAGGATGTTGCTTTACTTAAGAATACTACCAAGGTGTTAAAGGACAATCATATTGTCTTGATATTCCCAGAGGGAACAAGAAATCGGAATTGCTAAAAATGGTAAGATACAAAGTGGTGCTGTTTTAATGAGTTTAATGTCAGGAGCGCCAATAGTACCAGTTGGAATACAGTCTAAATCAAAATATAGACCATTTTCTAAAGTTAAAATAAATATAGGAAAACCAATGGAATTTGATGAATATAAAAACCAAAAGAGTGACAGAGAAATTCTTAAAAGTTTAAGTAAAAAAGTAATGGATGAGATGATAAGATTGACAAATGAAGAAATATAGGATATAATAATATGTCGTTAAAATGTTGAAAAATAAACTTTGTATTGCACTGCGCATTACTTGTTTCTTTTTACAACTATATTATTAAGAGGAGATAGAAGAATATGAACAATCAAAATATTAGAAATATAGCAATAATCGCCCATGTTGACCATGGTAAAACAACAATTGTAGATGAACTTTTAAAGCAAAGCCATGTTTTTAGAGAAAATGAACAAGTGCAAGAAAGAGTAATGGATTCAAATGATCTAGAAAAAGAAAGAGGTATCACTATTCTTTCTAAAAATACATCTGTTATGTATGAAGGTGTAAAAATAAATATTGTAGATACTCCTGGACATGCTGATTTCGGAGGAGAAGTAGAGAGAGTTTTGAAAACAGTTGATGGAGTTTTACTACTAGTTGATGCCTTTGAAGGTGCAATGCCTCAGACAAGAGAAGTTTTAAAAAAGTCTTTAGCATTAAATTTAAAACCTATAGTTGTAATAAATAAAATTGATAGACCAGGTTCAAATCCTGCTAAAGTTGTTGATCAAGTTTTAGAACTATTTATAGAACTAGATGCAAATGATGAGCAATTAGATTTTCCAGTAGTCTATACTTCTGCAAAACTTGGAATTGCAAAACTTAATTTAAATGATAAAGATGGAACTATGGATTGCTTATTTAAAACAATAGTAGAAAATATAGAGGCACCAAATTGCGATGAAGATGGACCAACTCAAATGTTAGTTTCTAATATAGATTATGATGAATATGTTGGAAGAATAGCTGTTGGCAGATTAGAAAGAGGAGTAATTAGACCAGGAATGGCAGTTACTGTATGTAAGAAGGATGGAAAAACTGCAAATGGTAGAATTGTAAAATTATATACTCATGTCGGATTAAATAAAGTTGAAGTTGAAGAGGCAAAAGCTGGAGATATTATTGAATTTTCAGGAATTGCAGATATTAATATTGGAGAGACAATATGTGATCCTGAACATGTTGAAAAAATTGATTTTGTAGATATAGATGAACCTACAGTAACTATGACATTTAGTGTAAATAACGGACCTTTTGCAGGAAGAGAGGGAGAATTTGTAACATCAAGACATATAAGAGATAGATTATTTAAAGAACTTGAAAGAAATGTAAGTTTAAGAGTTACAGAAACTTCTACACCTGATTCTTTTGAAGTTGCAGGTCGCCGGAGAATTGCATTTATCTGTATTAATTGAAACTATGAGAAGAGAAGGTTTTGAACTTTTGGTTTCTCGTCCAAAGGTTATCATAAAAGAGATTAATGGTGTAAAATGTGAGCCAATGGAAAGACTAGTTGTAAATGTACCAGATGAATTTGTTGGTAATGTAATAGAAAAATTAGGAAAAAGAAAAGCAGAAATGGTTAATATGGAACAAGCAGAAGATGGACATACAAAAATAGAGTTTAAGATACCTGCTAGAGGATTGATTGGTTATCGTTCAGAGTTTATGACAGATACAAAAGGAAATGGAACAATGAATCATATATTTGATTCTTATGAACCATTCAAAGGGGACATTTCAGCTAGAACAAGAGGAACTATTGTGGCATTTGAAAAAGGAAAAGCTGTAACTTATGGGCTATTTAATGCACAAGATAAAGGAGAGCTATTTATAGGACCTGGTACAGAGGTATATGAAGGTATGATAGTTGGTCTTAACTCAAGAAGTGAAGATCTAGCAATAAATGTATGTAAAGAAAAACATTTAACAAATACAAGAGCTTCTGGTTCTGATGATGCACTTCGTTTGGTTCCACCAATACAAATGTCTTTAGAAAAGGCGATAGAGTTTATACAAGATGATGAACTTGTTGAAGTTACTCCTCAAAATCTTAGACTAAGAAAGAAGATACTTGATTCTAAAGAAAGAGAAAGAGCAAATAGAAATAAATAATAAATTTATATAAAAGAAAATAATAAAATTAAATTTTTTACTTCCATCTTGGTATTGCTTTTTACTAATAGAAATTGTAAGTTTTAACAACGAGCCTCTTTAACAACAAGTGTGAACATTCCTCATTGTTAAAACAAACAATTTCTATTTTCTTAAAAGCTTACAAGCGATGTCAGTTTCAAATTTAGTTTTATTATTTTTTACTCAAAAAATAGACAAAAAAATAAACCTCCCACTTTAGGGAGTAGGGGTAAAGGTCAGTCTTCGCTGTCATCTTTGTAGTCGCCTCTCAGAATCCAGTTTTGCTCCCTAAGGAGATTTACGATGTCAGGCAATGTAGTGGCAATTGCAAGCGAGTTTCCCGCCGCAATAAAAAGACAGATAAGGTTACAATAAGTAAACAGTTTGACATAAAGTAAGGGTTGTGATAATATATGTGTGTTTTTGAAAAGGAGAAAGTTTATGGATAGTATAAAATTTAATGAAATAAAGGAAAAAGCACTAAAAGAGCATATTCCTATTATAATGGATGATACTTTAGAATATTTAGATAGTATTTTCTTAAAAGATAAAAAAGAAAAGATTTTAGAAATAGGTACTGCTGTTCGGATATTCTGCAATATGTTTTTCAAGATATTTAACTGAAAATGGAAAAATAGACACTATTGAAAGGGAAGAAGATAGAGTAAAGGCAGCAATTAAAAATGTAGAAGATATGGAATTAAGTGAAAAGATAAATATTTTTGAAGGGGATGCAGTAGAAATTTTACCTACACTTAATGATACTTATGATTTAATATTTATAGATGCAGCTAAACGGAAAGTATCCTTTTTTCTTAAGTGAGGCTATAAGGATGTCTAAAGTAGGTACAATTATAGTTGCAGATAATGTTTTATATAAAGGATATGTTATGAGTGACTATAATAAGCATAAACAAAGAACTGCTGTCAGAAGCTTAAGAGAATACATAAAAGAAGCCTTGGAAGATCCAAGACTTGAAAGTGAAATTTTAGAAATAGGTGATCGGGCTTTGTATAAGTAAGACTATTTTTAATTAAAAACTCCTAAGTAGCAAATAGAAGATATAAGAGTATCTATTACTATAATTACAACAAGTGTATTTGCCAAAATCTTTTGGAGTTTTGTAGGAATTTTAACTAGTATTTTTCCAATAATCTTTGTGGCAAGAGGGTGTAAGAATTTTATAAAAATCAAGCTTCCAAATCCCCAAAGAATACTAAAACTTAAAGTTATTCTACCATTTAAGTTTAGAAAAAATCCTGTGTAATCCCACCAACGAATTGCAAATAATGCTTGTAAGAAGAAATCTGTTATATATTCAAAAACTGAAAAGATTATTGCTGCTAAAAAGAATAATATAATAGGTTTCTTTTTATAATCTTTGAGACATAGTATTAAAATAAGTGCTCCATAACCATATATAGGACAAATGGGTCCAAAGAGAAAACCTCTATTTACAAATTGATGAGTAGATATAAGACAAAATATTTCTTCTCCAATCCAACCACAAAAAGCATAAATTACAAAATAAATTACCATTTTTTGAAAATTAGATAAGGGTTTATTTTTTATTTCTTCCATAAAATACCTCTTAAATTAGTATCATAATTATTATATTCATATATTTAAAATAATATCAAATATTAAGTAAAAAGTAAAGTGATATTTATTACACTTAAAATAAATTTAACTTAAGTTTTAGGATATGGCTTTTTTTCATTTGTAAGTCGTAGGATATAGTCTGTACTTGTTCCATAAAAATTAGCTAATTTTTTTAATAAAGTAACTGTTATTTCATTTTCATCTGTTTCATATCTGGAATATTGTTGTTGTTTCATATTTAGCATTTCAGCAATATCTTTTTGCAGCAATTCTTTATCTTCTCTTAAATCCTTTAATCTGGTTTTCCTCATAAAATTCACTCCTTTAGAAAATTTTATAATACAATTCATTAATTGTATTGACACTACAACAAAAATGTTGTATTATATAAAATAGATACAATTAAATAATTGTAAACGAAGGAAATTAATATTAGGAGGAAACTTAAGATATGAATCAAAAAGAAAGAGGAATAACATTAATAGTACTTATTATAACCATAATAATATTAGTCATACTAGCTTCAGTATCAATAAGAGCAATAGTAGGAGATAGACTAATAGAAGTCGCAGCAGATGGAGTACGGAAATTATGCTCAAGAACAAAAAAAAGAAGAAGAAACATTTGAAAATGTTGTAGATTACATAGATGTAGCAACAAATAAAAAACCATATATAGAAGTGATAAAATATTCAGATAGAACAGAAAGTACAATGAAAATAACAGCGATGGCAAGAGATGAAGATGGAGAACCACTAACATATAAACTGTTTGTTGGAACATCAAAAGATAATCTAGTAGAACAACTTGATGTAAAAGAAAAAGTAGAACAAGGAATAGAAGTAACATGGACAGTACCAGTTGCAGATAAAAGTACAACATATTATTATAAAGTGGCTGTAAAAGATAGATTTGCAGAGATAGAAAGTGAAATAAAAGAAACCAACAATGCACCAGTATTAGGAACAGTAAATATGACCAAAGATTTGGATGAAGTAACAGGAAATAATTGGATAAAGGTAACAACAAATGCGACAGATAAAGAAAATGATAGTCTAACATATATATTGAAAATGTGGAAAAAAACAGATGGAGTAACTGAAGAGGAGTTAATAGCACAAGCTCCAATAAAAACAGAGAAAAAGGAAAATGTAGTAGCAGGACAACAAGTAGAAATACAAATAAATGAGTTAGAAGAATACCAAGATTATATTTATAGAGTAGATGTATCAGACAAGAATAATATAACAATAGGAAGCACAGCTAGTGTAAAAACATATTGTAGTGGAAAAGGAAACTGGTGTGAAGGTGGAAATGAATGTGTAAATTGTTCAGGAACTCGGATATTGTAACAAACATAGTAAAATGACAATGTCAGACAGAGCAGAAAACTTTATTCCTAAATTAAAATGTAGCAAATGTAGCGATGTGGCAGAGGGAATGTTATTCCTATGTCAAGGATGTGATCTGGCATATGTTGTAACATATAGATGTGAGTGCATGAAGTGTCTTACTTGGGTTGGACATAAAACTCCTAATATTAATTTTAGTGCACGGAATAACTGGTTATACTACTAAGTACTATAGTCAAACCGATGCAAGAAATGAAGCTTTAAATAAAATAAAAGGAATGCAGCGGAAGTTGTAAATACTGCAAAATGGGAAAATTACCTTGTGAACACAAAAATATAAATATTCATGAATATTGCTCACATAATCAAGACGATGGGAACCATAAATGGCATTATACTAGAAATTAGATAAGTTTTTTATACAGATAATATTTTCATTGAATTTTGCCTAAATATGAGATATAATATATAAAAATTAATTTTTAGGAGAGAATTTTATGAATAAACCAGAATTATTAGCACCAGCAGGTTCTTTTGAAAAAGCAAAGATTGCATTTCTTTACGGAGCTGACGCAGTATACTGCGGAACCGCTTCACTTTCACTTAGAAGTAGAGCAGAGGTAGATGATAACGACCTAGAAAAAACAATAATATATGCACATGAAATAGGAAAAAAAGTATATGCTGCAATAAACATATATGCATTAGATGAAAATTATGATGAAATTAGAAAACAGGCTAGAATGTTAAATGAACTTATGGTAGATGGAATTATCCTTTCTGATGGAGGAGTGCTAGAAATAATAAAAGAAGAAGCACCAGATGTAGATATACATATAAGTACACAAGCAAATGTTGTAAGTAGTCATTCTGCTAATTTTTGGTATAAAAATGGCGCAAAGAGAATTATACTTGCAAGAGAACTAAATAAAGATCAAATAAAAGAGATAGTTGATAAAACACCAATGAGACTTGAAACAGAAATGTTTGTTCATGGAGCACTATGCTTTGGATATTCAGGAAGATGCTTTTTAAGTGATTTTTTAGCTTCAAGGAGTGCTAACCTTGGTGATTGTGCTCAGAGTTGCAGATGGGCATATAATGTGTATGCAGAGGAAAAAAATAATCCAGGTAACCTTATGCCTGTTGAATATGATGAAAAAGGAACTTATATATTTTCATCAAAAGATTTATGCCTTTTAAAAGAAATTCCTGAGATAATGGAAATAGGGGTAGATAGCTTAAAAATAGAGGGAAGATTAAAAACAGAATATTATTTAGCAAGTGTTGTAAATGCATATAGAAATGCAATAGATGACTATTTTGAAAATCCAAATACTTATGATTATACAAAATATTTAAAAGAGATAGATAAAGTAAAAACTAGAAGTTTAACTACATTTTATTTTAATGATAGAAATAATAAGGATTTCCAAGAATTTGAAGGAAAACAGTATAATACAGATTATGAATTTGGTGGAAAAATTATAGAATATGATCCAGATAAATCTATTATTGAGATAAAAAATAAATTGTTTGTTGGAGATAAACTAGAATTAATTATACCAAATACAATAAAGCCATGTGAATTTGAAATAAATAGATTATGGGATGTAGAAACAGATGAAGAAATAGAGAGTATAAGTCCTCGGTAGAAAAGGACAACTTGTAAAAATGCATCTGCCAATAGAAGCAAAAGAAAATTGGATAATCAGAAGAAAGAAAAATAGGGAAGCAGAGTAAAATCCGCTTCCTTTTAATTATTAATCCTTAATCTTTCTCCAGCAAAAATCAAATTAGGATTTTTTATATGATTTAGTTTGACAATACTATTTATTGATACTCCAAACTTATTTGCAATATATGTTAAAGTATTGCCATGTTTAATAGTATAGATTAAGTGATTAATATCATATGATATACTTGTTATATCATCTAAATTTCTAGTTACATCAATTTTTAATTTTTCACCTACAAAAATTAAGTTGGGATTTCTAATTCCGTTTAAACCTGCAATTTCATTTACTGTTGTACCATATTTAAAAGCTATTTCAGATAATGTATTTCCTCTTTG
>JAAWPK010000029.1 GCA_022799935.1 Clostridia bacterium | reverse complement strand
GTTGGATTAGGCAAAGATATAGAAGAAAATTTATTAAGAGAAAAGAGAAAGAATTTCTATGAAAAAGTAGGCTTTAAAAAATTAAATTTTGATTTGTTTTTATTTGATGTTGTATATACACCATATTTATTCTCTAATAGCGAAGATGATGACGACATGATTATTGATGAAATATTAAATATTTATGAAGCAATATCAGGAAAAGAGAGAATAGAACAAAATTGCAAAATAATAAAGAAGTTAAGATTTGAAGAAATAAGCAAAGATAATATAAAAGTAGCAGCAAAGTTACAATATGAGATTTTCCCTAATTCAAGTGCATATTCAGTATATAAATCGAAAATCACAGGAGAAAGAAAAGATTTATATATAGGGTACATAGCTTATATGGGAGATAAACCAATTGGAGTAACAGGAATTTATGAAATTCCAGAATATTCAGATACGGTATGGTTAAGTTGGTTTGGAATAAAGAAAGAATATCGAAAATTAGGATATGGAAACAAATACTAGATTATACAATTGAAATGGCAAAGGCTCTAAATAAAAAGTATTTAAGACTTTATACTTTTGAAATATGGAATAGTGAGGTACAGGTATTTTACGAAAGAAATATGGATTTAGGGGAATATTATTATAATGAAAAAGAACATAAAGACATATTTGAGGGTAAACCAAAGATATTTAGCGTCAGTTTATGTGATGAAGAAGTAGAATTATGGAATAACAAGTTTATAAATATATCAGAAGATGAAGATTCTCACGAAAAAAGTATATTGATGATGAAAGAAGATGGAATCATAGATTAGTAAAGGAATGAACTATATGGAAGAAATTGAAATAAAGAAAGTAACTGAAATAAATGAAAATAATCTTAATAAAATAACAGAATGGATGTATAAATGGTGGGGAAAAGATGAAATGCATACATTTGAAGAAATAAAAAATTTCGTTAAACACAGTTTACAAGAAAATCGATTACCACAAACTTATGGAGCATTTATAAATAATGAAATTGTAGGTATGTATCAATTTTCTTATGAAGACTTATTTGTTAGACCTGATATATATCCATGGCTTGCAAATGTATATGTAGATGAAAAATATAGAAATACTGGAATTTGTAGAAAACTAATGGAAAGTGTAAAAGAAAATGCATTAAACAATATAAACTCTAATGAATTGTACTTATATACAAAACATATAAATTTATATGAAAAGTTTGGCTGGAAATATATTTCTGATATTGATACATATAATAAAGAAAACAAAATACAAAGATTATATAGACTAGAATTGATTTAAAGCAAATTAATTTTTCAAAAGATATTGCCAAACCTGAAATTTTATGTTAAATTAAAAGCATAGTTATAGACAAAAAACACCAATCTGTGGATACATTTCTTGAAACTATTGCTATAACTATATTTGAAACGGAAACAAGTAACTTTTTTGCGTTAGAGTTTTCGAATATGTCATACGCAAAGGAGCCATAAACTCGTTACAAACGATATTTCGTTTGTGACAATCTATAAGAAATAGCAAATAAAAAAATTATTTTTTTGTTTCATGTTATAAAAATTAAACAGCAAATAAGAAGACATTACAAAAACAAAGAGAAAAATATAAAAGGTTGTTATGTATGAAAGTAACAGCCTTTTTGTAATTTTAAAAAGTGAATCTTTTGGAAACAATTGTATTAATATTAATTTTATGGTATAAATAAGTAAAATATGAAAATTAGGATTTAAAGATGAATGTACAGGATATTATTATACAAAAAGGAATGTGTAGATTGAGGAGGAAAAATATGAATTTATACATAAGTGCAAGTAATAGAAAACACAATAGTTATAACTTATTGAATAAATTAAGAAATGAAAATGACATTTTTCTTTCATTAGCGGATTTAGAGATTAAATATTGTATAGGCTGTAATGCTTGTCAAAAAAATGAAGAAAATCGATGTGTATTAAAAGATGATATGGACAAAATTTATGAAGCAATTAGTGAATGTGATAATATTATAATAATGTCTCCAATTTATATGAATCAAATAACTGGTATTTTAAAGAATGTATTTGATAGATTTAATCCTTATTGTGCCAGTGAAAGCTTAAAAGGAAAGAAAATATATTTAATTACTGTTGGTCAAATGAGTGAAGAAGAACAACAAGAGATATGCGATTCTATTGATAACTGGTTTAAAAGTATATCAGAGTTCTTATATTTTGATTTTGAATATCTTTATAATTTCACAAGTGGAGATATATTGGAAATAGATAGTATAGAAAGAATGTATAAAGAAAAACAATTAGATAGTATTATAGAGAATATAAAAAATAAATGTAGAGGAGTATAGTACACAATGGAAAAGCACAAATTATTTAATGTAAATGGAAATAAAACATACTACTAAAATAGAAGTGTAGATAACAATAAATATTGCATAAAACAAGCGAATGTGGTAATATAATCATATAAAATAAAAAAGGAGAGAAAGCAAATGAAAAAATCATCAAAAACAGCTATAATAGTAGTTGCAATAGTAGGAATTTTATTAATTGCCCTATTAATTGGAATGTTTGTTGGATTAGGTAAAACAAAAACACCAATAACAGCAGAAACATTCAAAGAAAAGATGGAAGGAAAAGGATATATTGTAGGAGATGTAATCGAGCAATATCAAAGTTATGGATATTTTAAACAAGCATATATTGCTGCAGATAAAGACTATTCTTACCAAATAGAATTTTATATTTTAGAAGATGATGAATATGCAACAGCTTTCTATAATACAAACAAAACCATTTTTGAAAATTCAAAAAGTTCATCAGGTACAGCAGAAACAAATGTAAACTTAAAAAATAATTCAAAATATACTTTATCTGCAAATGGTAAATATAAAGTAGTATCAAGAATAGATAATACAGTTATATTTGTAAATGTAGATGATAATCAAAGAGACACAATTAAAAATATATTAAAAGAGCTAGGATATTAAAAGCGGGAGTTAACATGGAAAAAGACAAAATAAAAGGAATAATTGAAGCAATACTGTTTGCAAGTGGCAAAATAATAACAATAAATGAACTTGAGCTTGCATTAGAAATTAATAAAAAGCAAGTAGCTCAAATTATTGAAGAAATGAGAAATGAATATAGCAAAGAATCAAGAGGAATAGAAATAGTTTGTGTAAATAATGGATATACTCTTTCAAGCAAAAAAGATTTACATGAATATATTTATCCAATTATAGATAAAAGAGTAAAACTAAGTTTGTCACAAGCAGCTTTAGAAGTTCTTGCAATAATTGCATATAATCCCAAGATAACAAGGGCAGAAATAGAAAACATAAGAGGAGTAAGTTCAGATGCTTCTTTATATAGATTACTTGAACATAATCTAATAGAAGAAGCTCGGAAAACTAGACCTTCCAGGAAAACCTATGGCATATAAAGTCACAGAAAATTTCTTAAAAAAGTTTGGTCTAAATACATTAGAGGATTTACCAGAACTTCCAAGATATAAAGTAGATGAAAATAAACAAATAGTAATAGATGATTTATTAGAAGAATCATCAAAAGATAAAGAAGAACAGAAAAAAGATGAAATCGAAGAAGAAATAAATATAAATAAAGAAGAATCATAAGATGACTAAAGGAGAGAGATAAATTTGATAAAAGATATAAAAGAAATAATGCTTACAAATGAAAAATTACTCTCAGAATATGCATGTAAATCAGAAGATGGAATAAAGTTAAATGAAGAAAAATCAGATATTAGACCAATGTTTTTCAGAGATATAGATAAAATAATACATTCTCAAAGTTATACAAGATACATAGATAAAACACAAGTATATTCATTTATAGAAAACGATCATATAACACATAGAGTATTACATGTACAATTAGTTGCAAAAGAAGCAAGAACAATAGGAAGAGCATTAAGGCTAAATGAAGATTTAATAGAAGCAATAGCACTAGGGCATGATGTAGGACATACTCCTTTTGGGCATTCAGGAGAAAAGTTTTTAAATGATATAGCTAAAAAGGAGAAAATAGGATATTTTTATCATAATGCGCAAAGTGTAAGAACATTAAAAGATTTAGAAGGACTAAATATAACTTTGCAGACACTAGATCGGGATACTTGCTCACAATGGAGAAATACTTTTAAATAAATATCAGCCAAATAGAAACAAGACAAAAGAAGAATTTCTAAAAGAATTAAATAGTGTATTTACAGAAGAACGGATATAGTAAAAAAATTGTACCAATGACATTAGAAGCAAGTGTTGTAAGACTCTCCGATATTATTGCATATATAGGCAGAGACATAGAAGATGCAATAATTGTAGGTTCTATAAAAAGAGAAGATATACCAGAAGATATTATAAAAATTTTAGGAAGTACAAATGCGCAAATTGTAAATACTTTAATAATGGATGTAATAGAAAATAGTATAGATAAACCATATTTAAAGTTTTCAGATTACACATTTGAAGCTCTAATAAAATTGAAAAAATGGAATTATGAATACATATATAATTCTAAAGAAGCAACTAAGAATTTAAATGTTTTAAAAGAAGCATTTGAAAGATTATTTTATCATTACCTAGAAAAATTAGATAATAATAAATATGTAAAAGTAGATGAGAAAATGAGCTCAAGTGATAAAAATTTATTTAGTTTTATAAATTCTAAAACAGAAGAATACAAAAATAGTACTGATATAAGAAGAATGGTCATAGACTATATATCAGGACAAACAGATAAGTATTTCTTAAAAGAATGTGAAAATAATATAAAAGGATTTAAGATTTAATGAATTTGCAAAAAATGTAGAAATATGCTAAAATACAAATGCAAAAAAATATAGGAGAAAATCAAGTGGAAATATTAGAGATAATATGTATATTAGTTTTAATAATAATAGGATTAATTGTTTTTTCAATAATACAAATAAGAATGGCAGGAATGAAAATAAAGGATTTTTATGATTTTATACAAGCAAACCAGCTATTAGATAGTTTATATGAAGTATCAAGAAGGTATGAGAAAATGTCACAAAATCAGCAGATAGTATTTCTGATGGAAGCAGAAAAGATATTTAATGCTTTTGAAAAAGTGCCAGATATGTTATGGGAGGATGAATACCAAAAATACTCAAAAATATTAGATATATATAAAGATATAAAAATAGCTAGATGGAATGAAAGGTAAACAAAATATCATAAATACATATAATATACTTAAAAGAGATAACTTATCAGAATTGGAGGACTAAAGCTATGGAAGATATAATAGCAGTTGTAATGGCGGCAGGAAAAGGCACAAGAATGAAAACAAATAAATCTAAAGTTGTACATAAGATATATGGAAAGGAATTAGTGACAAGAGTAGTTGAAACAGCATATAAAGCTGGAATAAATGATATACTAACAGTTGTAGGCCATAAAAGAGAAGAAGTACAAAAAGTGCTAGGTGATAGTGTAAAATATGCATATCAAGATGAACTACTTGGAACAGGACATACAGCAATGCAGGCAATTCCTTATCTAAAAGGTAAAAAAGGAAAAGTTATAATTCTTTATGGGGATGTACCATTAATAAGACCGGAAACAATAAAAAAATTAATAACAAAGAGTATGATTGATAGAGAATATGCAACAATATTAACAGCAGTATATGATAACCCAACAGGATATGGAAGAGTAATAAGAGATATTGGTGGAAATGTTAAAGCTATAGTTGAAGAAAAAGATGCAACAGAAGAAGAAAAAGCTATAACAGAAATAAATGCAGGAGTATATTGCTTTGATATAGAAGAATTAATATTGGCTCTAGAAAAGCTAACACCAAATAATGTACAAGATGAATATTATTTAACAGATGTTATAAAAATAATGAATGATAAAGGCTTAAAAACGGGTGCAATAATTATTGAAGATAATACAGAAATCCTTGGAGTAAATGATAGAGCACAATTAGAAATGCTAACAAGAATATTAAGAATTAGAATAAATCAAGAGCATATGGAAAATCGGAGTAACAATAGAAGATGTAAACAATACTTACATATATGATGATGTACAAATAGGAATGGATACTGTAATACATCCAAATACTACAATAAAATCAGGAGTAGTAATTGGGGAAAACTGTGAAATTGGACCAAATGCATATATAAGAGAAGGCTGTAAAATAGAGAATAATGTAAAAATTGGAAGTTTTGTAGAAATAAAAAAGGCAATAATAGGAGAAGGAACAAAAGTACCTCACTTATCATATATGGGAGATTGTGAGATAGGAAGTGAAACCAATATTGGTTGTGGTACAATCACTTGTAATTATGATGGATTTAAAAAAAGTAAAACAATAATTGGAAGTAATGCTTTTGTTGGCTCAAATGTAAATTTTATAGCTCCAGTAACAGTTGGTGATAATACTTTAATTGCAGCTGGTTCTACAATAACTGATGATGTACCAAAAGACGCCTTAAGTATAGCTAGAGAAAGACAAATAAATAAAGAAGATTGGAATAAAAAATAAATGAATTTAAAGAAAACTAATGAGAAAGGAATAGAATTGATTGTTGTAGCTATTATTATAGTTTTTATAATGGCATTAGTATTATTTTTTGTTTTAAGTTTTCATGTAATGAAAACTAATAATAAATCTAATAGCAGTATAATTAATAAGGAAGCTTCTAACAACAGAATTGTATATAAGAATGAAACTAATATGACAAATAATATTAATAATATAACTTTAAATAACAATACAATTATAAACAATAATATAATATCAAATAACATAATAGAAAATAAAGTAACAGGAGCTAATGAAACAGTAAACAATGTAGTAGATATAAATGAATCAGTAGGAAACAATACTATTTCAGAGCCTGAAAATCCAATAGTTTCTGATCCACCAGTAGATAATAACAATACATTATCACCAATAAAGTTAAATGTAAAGGAAAAAGAGACAATAGATGGCGGAGAACTTTTAAATATTAATGATTACAAAATAGTTATACCAAATGAACTAGTGCAGATAGGATATGAACTAATACAAAGAGAAGATGTTATTCGGAATAAAAGCAAATGACAATTCATATCAATGTATTATGGTACAGCTATCAGATGATTATGTTATTCCAAAAGAAGAAGAAATCAATGCATTTTATGAAACAGAAGAGTATAAGTCTTGGGATAATGAAATTTATGATACAAATAATAAAGAAGCTGAAAAAGCTTACTTTGATAGATATAGTAAGATTTCCAGTGATTATTATAAAAGTTTAGGATATACAACTAATAATTGTCCAGATTATACTTTAACAAATGAAGAAAAACAAAGAGTAATTGGAAAATATATTTTAGATGGAAAAGAATTAAATTCAGCAACAAATGCTTTATTCCCAGGATATAAGACATTTACTGCATATGATTGGGGAGCAACTAAACTCTATACAATACCTAAATATTATAAAGATAGTGAATCTGGAGAAATGACATCAAATTTATCTATATGTTTATATTTCTTTGAATACTATAATAGAGACAATATAAGATTTAATGTGGACTTATGGACACATTAGAAATGGAATAAATATTAATTTATTGTGTGAACTTTAAATAATACTTACTTTATAAATAAAAATACTATATAGATTTTTAAATTCTATATAGTATTTTTATTTTGCTATTTTATTTCTAAACTAAACGGGTCACTTGATTGTCCTACACCAGTATTACCTATTTCTACTGAATTTAGAGGAATTTCAATTATTGGACGAAGACATCTCTTTTCACCAGAAAATCCCTTATTAGAGTCAAACATTCTAGAAAGGTCCATAGTGGATCCAGTCATAGAGCGTATGTAAAAAGTTGCATAGTAATTAGAATAAAAGTCGATATAGCGAGAGGCTAGCCAATAATATGGGAACTCAGTACGAAATGTCATAAAATAATTAGTTGTAGATGTATTTATGAGAGATAATGTTGGATGTGAATTTGTTGGTGATATTGTGGATGGACCCATATAGCCGTTTGTTGCACCTTCCTCGCTTTTGGAATAATACTTGTTTTGTACATTTTTACTTAAAGCATTATTTCCTGATATTAGTCCATTTATATTTGAATACTCTTCATATTTGTGTATTAGAGGGTAATAATGTTCAGAATAAGTAGTGGTTGTTGTATAAGTTTGTTTTTCTATTAAATTTTTTTCTTCTATATCTGAAAAGTTAAAGCTTCTTGCTACTGCTTTTCCATTACTATAGCATGTTTTGCATATATCATTCAAAAGCTTTACTGCATTATTATATCCGTGGGGCTCCTTGCAGATACAGTTGCTTTTCTGTTACGCCATCTGCTATTAGCACTAATTTGTCCTTTTCTTCATTTATATCCCATATTCTCCATTGAAGCCACGCATCTGTTGTAAATTCTGTTTCTTGTACATAATATCCAGATGTTTTTGGATCATATCCAGATAAACTTATATAAGTTTCTTCTGTTGATGGTTCTATATCTGTCATTTTAAAAGTTCCATTAGCTGGTTTGTAATCTACATAAGAACCAATTTCTACTTTGGCAAGTGGCATTATTTTTCCCTCTACTATTACAAATTCATCTTTTACATCTATTTTAAAATATTTAGATTGACTAAAATCGCCAGTTACAGTTAATGTTACTTCTTGTTCTTCCATTTCTTCTAGTCTATAAACTTCAGATAAATCTTCTTTATTATTACCTATATAAAGAATATATGTTAGTTTTTCCTTGTCATCATCAAAAGCAAGAGCTTTAATTTTTATGTTAGTATTTGACTTTTCATCAAGTTCTACTTTTTCTATATATGGTCTTTTATTAGTTACTTTTCTTATATAATCTACAGTATTATCAAAAGTTTCTTCTTCTTTTTTTTGCTCCTTTGCATAGTTTCCGAACTCCATTAGTTGCAACATCAATCAATCTATCTCCAACAATAGTTCTAATAGAAACTGCTGCTAAGATAACTAAAATAATAATTGTTATTATTAAAGCTATTAATGTTATTGCTTGTTCTCTTTTCTGATTGTAATTATATTTCATCTTTTCCTCCTTAGTTTTTATTAATATTAATAATTAAATCATAAAAATCTCTTGTTGTAAATGCCTGCGCTTATATTTATTAAAAAAATTATTATACAATCTTTTTAATAAATAATTTTTTCAGGAGTATTAGCTATGAATAATTCAAGGAAATGTAATGGAGAGTTAAATGTAATAGGAAATAAAATTAAGTATTATCGTGAGTTAAATAATATATCTTATCAAAAACTTTCAAATATGCTTATGTTACATGGTGTAGATATCCATAAACAATCCATTTATAATATCGAAATTGGAAGAAGAACTATTGTTGATTATGAAATTTGTGCTTTTGCAAAATGTTTTAATATAATTCCAAACGATTTATTAAACGATTATTTTGATAATCTAGATTAAAAATTACTGTTTTAAATGAAAAAATAGTTGAGCGAAAAAAGTTTAAGCAAAGGTAAAAATTTAATATTGATATAATAAAAGCGTGCACTTGAAGTTTTGCTTCCAATGCACACTTTTTCTATATTCCGTAATATATTTTTTGCTCTTTCTACATCTTCACTAGTTGCTGGTCTAATATCGAATAGGGGATATTTAAGACCTAAATTTTCCCATTTAAATTTACCTAAATCATGGTAAGGCAGAATTTCAACTTTTTGTACAGTCTTTAAAGAAGATATAAAAGATTTTAGTAAAGTTAAGTCTTCTTCAGAGTCTGTCATATCAGGAACTAGGACTTGTCTTATCCAAATAGGCTTTCCGTATATCACTTAAGTATTTTGCAAAACTAAGTTCAAGTTCATTTGAAAATCCAACTAATTCTTTAGACTTAGGTGGATTTATGTGTTTGATATCAAGTAAAAAAAGGTCAGTTAAATCAATAAGTTTTTTTACATCATCTGTTAAACTAAACATACCAGAAGTATCTATAGCAGTATGAATATTATATTTTTTCAATTCTTCAAATAAAATTATAAGAGCCTTAGTTTGAAGCAAAGGTTCTCCACCAGAAACAGTGACACCTCCACCAGAAGGCTTGATATAGTTTTGATATTTTAATACAGTTTTTACAATTTCTTCAATAGAAGTAGGGGAACCTGCACGCTCATCCCATGTATCTCTATTTTGGCAATATTTACATCTTAAGTGACAACCTTGAAGAAATATAACATATCTAATTCCAGGACCATCAACTGTACCAAAACTTTCAAAAGAGTGAACTCTTAAAATATTATTTTTATTTTCTTCCATATAATACTCCTTTTCTAGAAAACTGAAATATAATTTCTATGTTAATTAAAAGTTATATTTCAATTTTCTATACAGTTATATTTAAATTTTAAAAAGAAACAAATCGTACTAAGCGAATGCCCTTCAAAATACTGGAAATGTACTATTGTACTTTGAGGATTTTGAAGGGCAGTTCAACGAAGTAATAAAACATTTATTTTCAAAATTTATCTAAATTTTTTCATGAATAGTTCTATTAATAACATCTAATTGTTGTTCACGAGTTAATTTTACAAAGTTAACTGCATATCCAGAAACTCTTATAGTAAGTTGAGGATAATTCTCAGGATGTTCCATAGCGTCTAATAATAATGCTCTATCAAAAACATTTACATTAATATGATGTCCTTCTTGAGCAAAGAAACCGGTCAAGCATACTTACTAAGTTATTAACTCTTGAATCTTCATCTTTACCAAGAGCCTTAGGAGTAATTGAGAATGTATAAGATATACCATCCTCTGAAAACTCATAAGGAAGTTTTGCTATAGTGTTCATAACAGCCAAAGCTCCATTTGTATCTCTTCCATGAAGAGGGTTAGCACCAGGACCGAAAGGTTCTCCTGCTTTTCTTCCATCTGGAGTTGTACCAGTTGCCTTACCATAAACAACATTTGATGTAATAGTAAGAACTGATAAAGTGTGTTTAGAATGTTTATAAGTATGATGTTTTTGAAGTTTTCCAAGGAATGTTTTAATAATATCAACTGCTATTTGGTCAACATCATCATTATCATTACCATATTTAGGGAAGTCTCCTTCAATTTCATAATCCACAGCAAGACCTGTCTCATCACGAATAACCTTAACTTTTGCATATTTAATTGCTGAAAGTGAATCTGCAACAACAGAAAGACCAGCAATACCACAAGCCATAGTTCTTAAAATATCTTTATCATGAAGAGCCATTTCAATTGCTTCATAAGAATATTTATCATGCATAAAATGAATTGCATTTAATGCTTTGATATATATTTTTGCAACATAATCCATCATATTATCGAATTTTTCCATAACTTCATTATAATCTAAATATTCAGAAGTAATAGGAGAGAATTTAGGTGTTATTTGTTTACCAGATTTTTCATCTCTACCACCATTAATAGCATATAAAAGAGTTTTTGCAAGGTTTGCACGAGCTCCAAAGAATTGCATTTGCTTACCAATACGCATAGCAGAAACGCAACATGCTATTCCATAATCATCTCCCCAGAATCTTCTCATTAAATCATCATTTTCATATTGAATAGAAGATGTTTTTATTGAAAGATTTGAAGTATATTCTTTAAATCCTCTTGGCAATCTTGTAGACCAAAGAACAGTAAGATTTGGCTCAGGAGCAGGTCCTAAGTTTTCAAGAGTATGAAGAACTCTGAAAGAATTCTTAGTAACTAAAGTTCTACCATCAATTCCCATACCACCAATACTTTCAGTTACCCAAACAGGGTCTCCACTAAATAGTTCATTATATTCAGGAGTTCTCAAAAATCTAACCATTCTTAATTTCATAACAAAATGATCCATAATTTCTTGAACTTCTTCTTCTGTTAAAGTTCCATTTTTTAAATCTCTTTCGAAATAAATATCTAAGAAAGTAGAAGTTCTACCAATACTCATAGCAGCACCATTTTGATCTTTAATAGCTGCAAGATATCCAAAATATAACCATTGAACAGCTTCTTTAGCATTTTTAGCAGGTTTTGAAATATCAAAATCGTATTTTGCAGCCATAGCTTTTAAAGATTCTAATGCTCTAATTTGTTCTGAAAATTCTTCTCTTTCACGAATTATTTCTTCTGTAAATTCATCAGTATCTAATAAATCTAAAAGATGTTTTCTTTCTTCAATTAAAGCGTCTACACCATATAGTGCAATTCTTCTATAATCTCCAATAATTCTTCCACGACCATAACCATCTGGAAGACCTGTTATAAGATGTGAACTTCTTGCAGCTCTTACATCTGATGTATAAGCATCAAAAACACCATCATTATGTGTCTTTCTAGCTCCATGGAAAATAGAAGCTGTATCAGAATCCATTTTTCTTCCATAAGCTTCACAAGATTTTTCAACTATTCTTACACCACCAAAAGGCATAATAGCTCTTTTTAATGGAGCGTCAGTTTGAAGACCAACAATTTCTTCTAAATCCTTATTAATATATCCAGCTTTATGAGCAGCAATAGTAGAAATAGTTTTAACATCTATGTCTAAAACTCCTCCATTAGATTTCTTTTCTTCTTCAAATAATTTTAAAACTTCATCCCATAATTTTTTTGTTTTATCTGTAGTTCCAGCTAAAAAAGAAGAATTACCCTCATAAGGTGTATAGTTAGTTTGAATAAAGTTTCTTACATCTACTTCTTTTTGCCATTTTCCGGCTTGAAAGCCATCCCAAGCGTCAAATTTCATAAATTTTCCTCCTTATATCTCATTTTTTTTAATCACCTAATATTATATACCGTAAACTTAAAAATATCAACAATTTAAGATAAAACTACTTGTAAAATTAATAAAAACAATATACAATATATAAGTACAAAATTGCTTAAGGAGGAAAAACATGTATTTAATAGCAGGACTTGGCAATCCAGAAGGAGAATATCGGGAATACAAGACACAATGTTCGGATTTGATGCAGTAAATGAATTTGCAAGAAAAAATAATATAGAAATAAATAGAAATAAATATAATTCATTATATGGTCAAGGAATAGTAGAAAATGAAAAAATAATAATTTTAAAACCACAAACATATATGAATTTAAGTGGAATAGCAGTAAAAAATTTTAAAGATTTTTATAAATTAGATGATAGCAAAATAATCATAATACATGATGATATAGATATAGCACAAGGAAAAATAAAGGTAAGAAAGACAGGAGGAGCAGGAACACATAATGGGATGAAATCAGTTGTGCATGAGTTAAATTCAACAAACTTTTATAGAATAAGAATAGGAATACGGAAAACCAGATGTAGATATAGAGTTAAAAGATTTTGTGTTAAACAAAATTGATAGTGGAGATAGAGAAATTTTGGATAATGCAATAGAGAATGCAGCAGAGGCTATAGATGAAATACTTAAGTCAGGTATAGATATAGCAATGAACAAATTCAATTAGCATAAAAAGCAGTAGCTTATTTTTCTAGCAATTTACTAATTTTTATTCTAATTATGTATATAATATAAAAACAGAAAAAGAGGTAAGATAATGAAAGAAATATATATAAGAAAAAATGGCAATATTGCACAGATAGTACTTCTTGAAAATGGAAACATATTAGAAAAATATGAAGAAAACGATAAAAAGAAAAGATTAGAAGGCAAGATATACCTGGGAAGAGTTCAAAATGTACTTCAAGGAATGCAAGCAGCATTTGTAGACATTGGAGAAGATAGAAACACATTTATACACTTAAAAGATATTCTTCCAAAAGTAGATATAGTAAAACATGAAGAAGAAAATATAGAAAAAAATATAAAAAAATTATTAAAAGTAGATGATAAACTTTTAATACAAGTAAAAAGAGATGCTACAAATATGAAAGGTGCAAAAGTTTCAACACATATAAGTATTCCAAGTAGATACTTTGTTTTAATGCCAGATACAGATATAAAGACAATTTCTCAAAAAATAGAAGAACCAAAAGAAAAAGAAAGACTAATAAAAGTCATAGATGAAATCTTACCTGAAAATTTTGGAGTAATAGTTAGAACATCAGCAATAAACAAAACAAAAGAAGAACTAGAAAAAGATTTACAAATATCTATAAAAGAATGGGAAAATATTCAACAAAATATAAAAATTCAAAACATAAATGCACCGGCTGTAGTGTATGAGGGACAGACATTTATAGAAAAGTTATTAATAGATTTAGTAGATAGTGATATAAGAAAGATAGTGTTAAATGATAAGAACTATTATAAGCAAGTAAAAAGAATAATTGAAAAATTAGAAGAAAATGATATAGAAATTGAACTTAAAGAAAATCAAAACATATTTGCTACATATGATATAGAAGAACAACTAGAAAAAACTACTCAAAGGAAAATATGGCTTAAATGTGGAGGATTTATAACAATAGATAGAACAGAAGCATTAACTGCTATAGATGTAAACTCAGGAAAATATATAGGAAGTAAAAATCTAGAACAAACAGTATTTAAAGTAAATAATGAAGCAAGTATAGAAATTGCAAAACAATTAAGACTAAGAGACATAGGTGGAATAATAATAATAGACTATATAGATATGGCAGATGAAGAACATAAAAAACAAATAATAAAAATATTAGAGGAGAATCTAAAACAAGATAGATCAAAAACGCAAATAGTAGGATTTTCAAAACTAAATCTTTTAGAAATGACAAGAAAACATATGAAAGGAGGAGAATAGATAATGACATTTTTACCTTATCTAGTGGCAGTATTGATACTATTTTTAGTACTTAAAATATTAGCACTTCCAATGAAAATAATAATAAAGTTTATAATAAATGCGATAATACGGTGGAGTTGTAATATTTGGTTTAAATTTACTTGGAGTAGGAATTACATTAACTTGGCTAACAGCAGCAATAGTAGGATTTCTTGGAATACCAGGAGTAATAATAGTTGCAATAATGCAGTTTTTATTATAAAATAAATATAAAAAAGATTATTATTTTTTGAGCAATAATCTTTTTTGTATTGAATATGAAAATAATATAGTAGAATCTATAAAGGAGTATATTTAGTGCAAAAAGTATTGAAATCACAGGTAAGAGAGGTAGACACTAGCGAGGCAGGCTTTTTTATATTTGCTAACCTCTCTTTTCCTTTACTTACTGATATAAGATAAGCATAAACTTCCTAAAACAAGCATACAATTAATAAACTTGTTTTAGGAGGATTTTTTATGTTTTATGTATTTAATAAACAAAAAATATGCTCATATCTAATTGCCGCTAGTGCAGCAACTTTACTACTTGTTTTATCTTTTTTTCTAACGAAAACAGATTTGAAAACAATAGAAACAGCATCAGGTGTAAGTTCGTCAGTTCCTATATATAGTGTAGATACTACTTCTAAGAGAATATCAATAACGATAAACTGTGCATGGAGTGCAGATGATATAGACAAAATATTGGATGTTCTTGACAAATGTAATGTAAAGGTAACTTTTTTTATGGTAGGAGATTGGGTAGACAAAAATAAAGAAAAAGTAAAAAAGATATCTGAAAAAGGACATGAAATTGCAAACCATTCAGATAAACATTTACATGTAAATAGTTTGAGTTATGAAGAGAATGTAAAAGAGATTACAAATTGCAGTGAGAAAGTAAAGAATATAACAGGAAAAGAAGTAAATTTATATAGATGTCCTTATGGAGAATATAATGATACAGTTATAAAGGCTGCAACAGATAATGGATATAAAGTAATACAATGGTCAATAGATACATTAGACTATCAGAGTTTAGATGGAAGTCAGATGTGGGACAGAATAAATAAAGATTTAAAAAATCGGAAGTATAATATTAATGCATAACGGAACAGAAAATACTGCAAATAGTCTAGAAACAATTATAAGAAATATTCAAAAAAAAGGATATAATATAGTAAAGATTTCAGATTTAATATACAAAGAAAACTATGAAATAAATCAAAATGGAATGCAGATACTAAAAAAATGAATAACATAGGAATAATTTGGATATAATAGAGAGTATAATTTAGAAGTATGAGGAGGAAACACAGGTGGCATTTATCGGAATTATTACTGAAAGCAAAAATGAAATTCAGATGAAAAGAATTTTAGATAATAAATTAAATGCAGTAAATAAAAAACACACAGTAATAGTTATTAATGAAAAAAGTATAGACAATATAAGAAACATTAGGTTTGAAACGATACTTGTCATGACATTAGAAGAAATAACAAGCAAAAAAAACATTTTAAATGAATTATTTGAAAATACTAAATATCTAGTTATAAATTATGATATGGATAGTAAGGAATTGGAAATAATAAATAACATGAACTTGAATGTAATAACATTTGGGTTTAATCAGAAATCAAGTATAACGGCTTCGAGTGTAGAGGATAAGCTGATTATATGTTTGCAGAGAAAGCTTATAGATATAGATAAAAAGGAAGTAGAACCACAAGAAATAGAAGTAAAAATTATAGGAAAAAAGTTCATAAATAACACTCATAATTCGATGGGAATTGCCTCAATCTTGCTAATTTATGGAGAAAGAGAAATATTTTTCTAAGAAAATTAACATTTTATGTAGACAAAACCAAAATTATGTAGTATAATAAATATGTAAATTAGTAAGAAACGATAGACAAGGACAGTAAATAAAAAGAGATACGTAAGAAATTATAACAAATGTAGAAAGAATACATTCCTTACGTAAAAAGATAGGGAGGAAAAGAAATTGAACACAAATTATTTGGATAATAACCATTTAGTATTAGTGGGAAAGATTACAAGTGAAAAAAGATTTAGTCATGAAATTTATGGAGAGAGTTTTTACATATTTGATTTAGAAGTACCTCGCTTAAGCGAAACTTTTGACATTATACCAGTAACAATATCAGAAAGACTAATTAATGATGAAGAATTAAAAATAGGAAAGAAAATAGTAGTAAAAGGACAATTTAGAAGCTACAATAGTTATGAAAATGAAAAAAACAAATTAATTTTAACAGTATTTGCTAAAGATATTATATTTGAAGACGATATTGAAGAAAGAGCACAAGAAGATGAAGAAGTTAACCTAGAGATATCAAATGAAGTTGTATTAATTGGACATATCTGTAAAAAACCAATTTATAGAAAAACACCATTTGGTAGAGAAATAGCAGACCTTTTACTTGCAGTAAATAGAGCATATAGTAAATCAGATTACATACCAGCAATAGCATGGGGAAGAAATGCAAGATTTTGTGATAGACTAGAAGTAGGTTCACAAGTTAAAGCGGTAGGAAGAGTTCAATCAAGAAAATATGAAAAGAAATATGAAGATGGAACAACAATTGAAAGAATAGCTTATGAAGTATCTATTTCAAGTCTAGAAGTAATAGAAGAAGACAGTGGAGAAAATGCAGAAGTAGAAGAAACAGTAGCTGCTGTATAAATAATGAGAATATCATCCTTAACATAAAAAACTCAAAAATAGCACTTTAGTTAAATCTTAAGTGCTATTTTTTATTATAAAGATAAAAGTACAACCAATAATATTTAAGCTAAATCCTTTTTTATTTTATCTATTGCAAGAGCTGATATAAAAAATGATGCGGCAAAAGAAATACTAAGATGCATAATTTCTATACCTATGTAATAAATAGAATTTGAATGAGAAAAGGATATGTAGTAAATTAAGATAAATGTTGCTAAAACAGATACTATAAATGAGAAATATAAACCATTTATCATTATCTTTTTTATTTTTAAATCAAAATTTTTGATAGTATTTATTAAATCACTAAACATAGAAAAACCTCCATATCTAATAAATAATTTAAGAAGAAGTTAAAAATAAGTCTATAATTATGTTAACATAATT
>JAAWPK010000028.1 GCA_022799935.1 Clostridia bacterium | reverse complement strand
ATAAAAATATTTATTCTCACAGTATTATCTAGATAACTGTATTACTTTATATTTCTGCCTCATTTATAATTTTTATAAAAACTGCAATTTTCTAACTTTTTATTATTATTGCATATTTATATATTTTTTGGAAATAAATACTTTTTAGAGGTGATATTATGACAAGTAAAGAATTATTATATGTTGAGGACGCTCTAGGACATGAAAATTTCATGAAAACATGTAGCAAAAAAACAGCAGCTCAAATTCAAGATCCAGTATTATCTACTTATATAGCTGAACTTGAGCAAAAACATACAGAATTATTTAACAAATTTTTAAATTTACTTTAATTTTAGGAGGAAACAAAATGGAAGATAGAGATTTAATGGAAAAAGAATTGTTAGTTATCAAAGGCGCTTGTGATTTATATCTTCATGGAACTATTGAATCTTCAACTACAGAAGTTCACTGTGCTTTTAAAGAAGCGTTAAATATATCTTTAGATATTCAAAACAAGTTATATAACTTAATGTCAGAAAAAGGTTGGTATAAAACATGTGTTGTAGAACAAACAAAAATAGATGAAGCAAAGCAAAAATATAGTGCAAATTAAGAATAAAGCTAAAGCTTTTATTCTTAATATTATATAAAGGCGTGGTGCTATAGGAATAGCACCACGCCTTTCACTCTTTGCTTTCCTCTCATTTCACATACCATGGTTGACAGCATTTACAGCAATAATCGCTATGAATGTTATTGCTGCAAATCCTATACCTGCCATCGAGCTGATTATTGTGCATTTTGTGAAACATTTCCGGTTGCTTGAGTATTTGAGTCCCATTCTTTTGCTCATTACAGCTTTTGCCGCATAACATTTGAAGAAGACACCAAATACCAAGTCAAATAGAATGCAAACTGCAATAACCATGAATAAAAGATTCGTTTCTACCATTGTTTTGCTCCTCCTTTTTATGGTTTATGAAAGGTACATCTATATAAAACTAACTGGCAAAGAGTCTATGCATTATCTTACCATACTTGTAAGATATCAGCAAATACATAATTTGCAAATTAGCACTTATATATATTATACATCATTTTACATAATTTGTAAACTTTTTATATTATTATAATTAATACACGCAGCCAGAAGATAATACTTCTGACCGCGTGCATATAAGTCCTTGGAGTGATTGTTTCAGAAGTTGAGTAAGGGAATGAATATAAAGACCAGCACTGCTATTAGCATATAAGCAAAGCTCAGCCTAAAGCATACCTTATCTCCAGCCTTCTGACTTTCCTTTACATTTCGGTACATGACTATGAAAAGCATTACACTACATAAAGCAGCAAAAGCTTTCGTAAATACATGACCAAAAGTAACAATCGTACTAACCATTATCGACTTTTCTCCTCGCTATATAGTCTAAAACTTTATTATTCCGAACAATGATAGGGTTACTGTAAATATGATTACAGTAATCACCAAAAGAAGAACTACAAATATCACCCCCCACGCAATAGTTTTTTTGTTCCCCTGCTTTCTTGCTTCATACAAAGCAGATACAGCCACCACTAATATGAAGCAAAAAAGTATTGTTGTTCCCCCTGCAATAATGCTGCTGATAAGATTGGTACTAATTATATTTCTTAGCATTCCCATCTTCTCCTTCCACTTCCGCAGGTAATTGAAGTTACATCTATATAAAAGCAAAGAGATTTAATCTCTTTTGCTAGTTAGCAAAAAAGTAATCAAATACTTTTTTTGATATTATATATTCTTTTAATACATTTGTAAAGTTAATTTTGCAAACTTTAAAGGCAAGGGAATAACTCCCCTGCCTTCAAAGTTTGCAATGTTTTGGCCTTATTTGACTTACGAGACAATCATAAGTCCTTCAGGTAATATCCATCCGATATCTT
The DNA here is from genome assembly GCA_022799935.1 of Clostridia bacterium. Classification (GTDB taxonomy): domain Bacteria; phylum Bacillota; class Clostridia; order TANB77; family CAG-508; genus JAAWPK01. Next base: position 16,201 of record JAAWPK010000028.1, on the reverse strand, counting down.
TCTTACCATCGCAAATGTGGAGCATAAATCGCTTGGTCCTATCAATTGGAATATCTATACTCCCATTTCTGACTTCATGTGGCTTCTTGTAAATACGGCTAATAACTTCTCCTGTATTCGCTAGATATGAAACACCATTTACAATAACTTGAAAGTCTTCTGGTAAAACAGGATTATATACCATACAACTGTTAATTATTGTTTTGGTAGAGCCACATCTCCCTGTCCCAAAGTCTTTGCTGCTTTCATAGAAGAAACTCATATCTTTTATAAAAGCAATTTGGCCTACACTGGTAACAGGATTGTTTGTTGACATTGCTTGGACTACCATTCTTTCCTCATCTTTTACCTTATGAGCATACATCTTAACTTGTAAGTCATGAGATGAATTGAACACATTTACAACAGTTTGTAGTTTGTCATAAATTGTATAAAACTCAGTATCACTACATTTTATAAGCCCATTTACTGTAGAGATGTGTTCATAAGGTAACTGATAGTTGTTTGGATTTTCAAGCGCGTATATCAGCCATTTTATTGCAAAATCCTCTTCGGATTTAAACAGCTTGCACTTTGCTACAAGCTGTTCCCACGACAAGTTTCTAAGATATTCACTTGTCACTGCCATCGTTATTTCAGCTTCTTCTGAAAATTCTTCGCAGTCACTAAAACTTTTCACAACAGCACTAGTGACAAATTCCCATCCTGTAATTGCAGTGTGCTCCTCAACAGAAACCGTTTGTGGCCGAGGATCCTTGCATGCAACAAGTGCAAGCAAAATCACTCCCACTAACATCGCTATTGTTCTTTTCATTGTTTCCCTCCTAAAATTTAAGAATTACATCTATTACAAACTAACTTTCATGTGAAAGTTAGGAGTGCATTGGGAATTATCTACTAAAGATACTTGATCTTATATAAAACATTATTTATTATATCATACTTCACATAATCTTTCAATATTTTCAGATTACTTTATAGAAAGAGTGTAGTTTAACAAAATTATTATTAAAGAATTATTCTAATTCAAAAGCTCCTGTATACAGCTGGTAATATGTTCCTTTTTGTTCAATTAATTCTTCATGTTCTCCTCTTTCTATTATTTTTCCATGATCTAAAACTAGTATTGCTTTTGAATTTCTTACTGTTGAAAGTCTATGAGCTATTACAAAAACCGTTCTTCCTTCCATAAGTTTATCCATTCCATCTTGTACAATCTTCTCTGTTCTTGTATCTATACTGGAAGTTGCCTCATCAAGTATCATAACTGGAGGATCATTTATTGCAGCTCTTGCAATAGACAAAAGTTGTCTTTGGCCTTGAGACAAGCTAGCTCCATCTCCTGTTAGATATGTATCATATCCATTAGGAAGTCTCATAATAAAATCATGTGCATTTGCAAGCTTTGCTGCATTATAAATTTCATCATCTGTTGCATTAAATTTTCCGATATTTTATATTATCTTTTATAGTTCCTGTAAAAAGATTTGTATCTTGAAGTACCATTCCTAGTGATCTTCTCAAGTCATCTTTCTTTATCTTATTAATATTTATTCCATCATATCTTATTTTTCCGATCTTCTATATCATAAAAACGATTTAAAAGATTTGTAATTGTGGTTTTTCCGTGCTCCTGTTGCTCCAACAAATGCAATTTTTTGTCCGAGGTTTTGCATATAAACTTATATCATGTAAGACTAACTTATTTAATTCATATCCAAAATCTACATCAAAAAGTTCTATCATTCCTTTTACTTCAACATATTCTAATGTTCCATCATGATGAGGATGCTTCCATGCCCATATGCCAGTCTTCTCTTTTGCTTCTATTAGTTTACCATCTTCATATGTCGCATTAACTAATGTAACATATCCATTATCTTCCTCTGGTTTCTCATCCATGAGTGCAAATATTCTCTTAGCTCCTGCAAGTGCCATTATAACAGAATTCAACTGTTGAGAAATCTGTCCTATTGGTCTTGAAAATGTTTTGCTAAGTTGTAAAAATGCTACTATTAGTCCTATTGAAATATTTCCTATACCATTTAAAGCAAGTATTCCTCCGAACTATTGCAACCAATGCATACTGTAAATTTCCAAGTGCTACAAGTGTAGGCATTAAAACATTTGCAAATTTATTTGCTGCATATGTCGCATTTGCAAGTTCTTCATTAATTTTATCAAATTCCTCTTTTGCCTTTTCTTCATGGCAAAATACTTTTACAACCTTTTGTCCATTTATTATTTCTTCAATATAACCGATTTACCTTTCCAACTTCTTCTTGTTGTTTTATGAAATATTTAGCACTATTTCCTCCAATCTTCTTTGTTATATAAAGCATTATTACAAGAGAAATAATTACAACAACAGTCAAATGAATGCTTGCAATGAGCATTGCAATAAATACAGTTATGATAGTTACAGCTGATGAAAACATTTGAGGCATACTCTGTGAAATAAGCTGGCTTAGTGTATCTGTATCATTTGTATATCTACTCATTATATCTCCATGTGTATGAGTATCAAAATACTTTATTGGTAAACTTTGCATTTTTATGAACATCTCATCACGAATATTTTTTAATGTTCCTTCTGATATTTTTACCATTACTCTTGTGCAAATATGAATTGTAATTATTCCTATTATATATAAAATTGACATTATTCCAATTGCTTTTATTACACCTATATATTCTGGATTAGTTACTCCAATTAAAGGCGTTATATATTTGTCTATAAGAGTCTCTAAATATAGTGAAGCTGCTATATTAGCTATAGTATTTATTATAAGACAAGTTATAACCAATATAAGTTCTTTTTTATAATCATTCTTTATGTACATAAATATTCTTTTTATAGTAGTTAAATCAAATTTAGGCTTCTCCAAATTTATCATCTCCTTTCATCTGTGAATTATATACTTCTTTATAAACTTCGTTATTTTTTAATAATTCCTCATGTGTACCAATTCCATCTATTTGACCGTTTTCTAATACTATGATTTTATCTGAATCTTCAACTGATGATATTCTTTGTGCTATTATTATCTTAGTAGTATTTGGTATATCTTCTCTAAAGGCTTTTCTAATAAGGCTATCTGTCTTTGTATCAACTGCACTTGTTGAATCATCTAAGATAAGTATTTTTGGCTTTTTTAATAGTGCTCTTGCAATACATAGTCTTTGTTTTTGTCCTCCTGATACATTAGTACCTCCCTGTTCTATGTAAGTATCATATCTCTTAGGAAAAGTATTTATAAATTCATCAGCTCTTGCAGATTCACATGCTTTTATAATTTCTTCATCACTTGCATTTTCATCTCCCCAACAAAGATTTTCCTTTATTGTTCCTGAAAACAACACATTTTTTTGTAGTACCATAGAAACCTCATTTCTAAGTACATTTAAATCATAATCTCTTACATCTACTCCTCCAACTTTAACTGAACCACTTGTTACATCAAATAATCTTGGAATTAGCTGTACAAGTGTTGTCTTAGAACTTCCAGTTCCACCAATTATACCTACTGTTTCTCCTGACTTTATATAAAGATTTATATCTTTTAAACAAGTTTTCTTTTCATCATTTACATAGCTAAAATTCACATTTTCAAATGATATAGAACCATTCTTTACTTTTTTTATTGAGTTATCTTTGCTCTTTATATCACTTTCTTCCACTAATATTTCTACTATTCTCTCTGCTGAAGCCCTAGAAATCATAATCATAACTAGCACCATAGAAAGCATCATAAGTGACATTAATATTTGCATTGCATATGAAATAAGGCTTGTTAACTCTCCTGTTGTTAAAGTATTATTTATTATAGAAACTCCACCAAACCATGCTATTAGTATAATTACCACATTTACTGTAAATTGCATTAGAGGGTTATTTAATGCAACCAACTTCTCTGCTTTATAAAATCCATCATATATTTCTTTTGATGTATTGTTAAATTTCTCTATTTCTTTATCTTCTGTAACATATGATTTTACAACTCTTATTCCTTTTACATTTTCCTGTACAGTTGCATTTAGTTTATCATATATAGTAAATGTATGTTCAAACATAGGATGGGCTTTTGTTGCAATCAAATATAATCCTATACCTAAAAATGGAACTGCAACTAAAAATATCAATGATAATTTTACATTTATTGTAAATGCCATGATTAATGAAAATATTAAAAGTAAAGGCATTTTTACGGCTATACGAATTATCATTTGAAATGCCATTTGTACATTTGTTACATCTGTCGTATGTCTTGTTATAATACTTGCTGTACTAAATTTATCTATATTAGAAAAAGAAAAATTTTGTACATTATAAAAAAGTCCTTTTCTTAAATTCTTTGCAAAACCTGCTGACGCTTTCGCTGCAACTCTTCCAGATAGTATACCAAAGATTAGCGAACCAATAGAGAATATAATTAAAAGTATTCCTATTTTATATATAGCTGCCATATCATTTTTATTTATTCCATTGTCAATAAGGTATGCCATTAAATATGGAATAAACACTTCCATTATTGTCTCAATAGCAACAAGTATAGGTGATAATATCGCATACTTTTTATATTCTTTTATCTGTTTCATTAATGTTTTTATCATCTTGTTTATCTCCTTTTCTAACTTTAATATGTATTATAATTATTTTGACACATATATTAACCTAGTAATGTTTACTTATACTCAAACATTATATTTTAGGTTTATATATGTGTCTATTCTTCTACTTATTTTCTTGACTTCTTTAGTTTAAAACTAATATATCTATACTATAAATTTATAGCTCTTTGCATTATTGTCTTAACTTTTGGTAGTAAATAATGACTTCCACCCTTATTTTTAACATCTTCTGCCATGCTGATTATTAGTAGCTGTTTGTTGCTATTTTCATCTGCAATAAAACTATTAAACCATCCTATCTCTGTTCCAGTAGTATCATCTTGCGAAGCTTTTATCTCTGCTGTTCCTGTCTTTCCTGCAAGTTTCACTCCATTTATCTTAGCTGCTGCTGCTGTTCCATTTGGATTTTCTACAACTTGAATTAAATCTTCTTTTATAGTATTCGCAGCAGCTTTGCTAAATGCATTTTCTATATAAACTTCTCTTTTTGGAGTTTCACTATATTCTAGATATGGCTTAATCATATTTCCATCATTTACAAAAGCTGAATATATTGAAGCTACATGTAATGGATTAGTTAAAACTTGCCCTTGACCATATCCACTATCTGCAAGCTGTATTTCTGTTTGGAAATCAGTTGTATTTGAGTATTTAGATGCAGACATTGTTTGCACAAAATCTATACTTTTATTAAACCCTATTTTGTCTAGTTCACTTGCAAGAGTTGTTTTTCCAATTTTAAGAGCAGCTTTTGCAAAATATATATTATCTGAATATATCAAAGCATTTTTAAGATCTGCTTTTCCACTATATGTTGCAAGAGTTGTGACATTATATGTTCCCCATGAACTATCTTTTTGCCATGATTTTCCGACTTGCTCCAAAATCTTCATCTGATGTAAATTTATTAGTTGTAAGTCCTATTGCTGCAATTATTGGTTTAAAAGAAGAACCAGGTGCATATGTAGCTGTATATCTATTATATAAAGGTTTACTTTGATCATTTAAAATTCCCTGCCATTTAGCATCTGAAATGCCAAGTACAAAATCATTTGAGTCATATGAAGGTGTGCTGCATATCGCAAGTATTTCTCCAGTTTTAGGATTTATTACTATACCACAGCCTTTATCTTCTTTAAATTGTTCATACACATCTTTTTGAATTCTTGCATCTATTGTAAGTTTTATATCTTCGCCATTTTTTACATCAATTTTAGCTAATGTATCAATTCTATTTCCTTGGCTATCTGTTATGTATATCTCAGAACCATTACTTCCTTTTAATCTATCTTCATATATTTTCTCTAATCCTGTTTTTCCAATAACACTATTAGAAGTATAACCTTTATCTTTATTTGCTTCTAAATCCTCTGCTGTTATGTTCTGAACATATCCTATAAGGTGAGCCATTTGTTCACCATAAGGATATACTCTAGCTGTTGTATCTGTAATCTTTATTCCAGGTATAGCTAACAATTTCTCTTTTAATTCCATATTTCCTTTTGATACATTAGTTATTGGCACAAAAGTATCTGTTTTTACATAGCTTGCACTTAATAATGAATTTATCTTATCTACTGTTATTCCCAACAGCTCAGAAGCCTTTTTTATATCTTCCTCTTTTGTTGAAGCTCTTTCACTCATTTTTCCTGGAACAAAACCAACAGATGAAACAACGCCTTCTTCTGCAAGGATTACATTGTTTCTATCATATATATTTCCCCTTTTTGCTTCTGTTGTCCCAACTCTTACTCTATCTGCATTTCCTAAATACGGAAAAATAACTTGTGAGTTCCATTCCATTTTATATTGTTTTTCAGCATCTTTACTTAACTTTATTATATTAGGAAAATTTATTTTTCCAGCTAATGTATCCATAGATGTATCATATTTAACTTCTGCTGTTCCGATTCTCAAATTCTTGTACTTGCATATTTGTTATCATTATATTCCTAGCTTCTATTCCAGTATATATATTTTTATTTCTAGATACAAAAACTTCTTGACTATTATTATTTTTCGAGTTTTGATCTATAAGTTCATACATTCTTTCATATTCTCCATTAACTAAATATGTCATATATGCGCTTACAACATCTTCTGGTTTACTTCTAGTTACTAGAGAATTTAAATATATACATATACTTGCTACAATTATTATCAAAGCTAACACTACTATTGAAATTATGATAATTCTTTTTTTATCCATTTCTATTCTCCCCTTAATAAATCTTTCTTTTGTACTCAATTCTTTGATTTCTATATTCTATCATAAAAAATATAAAAAGAATAGATTTTTGAAAAAAAGTTTTTGAAAATAATTCATTTTTCCTCGAATTTCATTTGTACTTTGCTTCCTGTTTTTCTAAATTATTATTCAGCTCTCGAATAATGCCATTTATGATTAGAATCATCGTCAACATGGTCACATATTTCATGTGAATTAGTATAGTTATGTATACAATTTTGTTTTCCTTTATTCTCACATTTAGCACAATCATGTGCCCCTGGTAAAGATTGATTTCCATGTGGAGTGTACCCACTGTGTCCTGTACACCAAAAAACAATTAATGCAAATGGACCAAACCCACAGCTACACTTAGCTTCATAAGCACAGTATGACCAATGTGTCATTCTACTGCATACTTTACAATCCAAATTAATAGCAGTATCACTAGGGTTATAATGGAGAATCCCCTCAGCCTTATAACTAGTTGTCAGTGTTGGAGTATGTCTTCCAGTACCACCACACTCGTCACACAATTTTCCACCGTTCACATGTATCCGTTTTCCCACTGCAATATGTCTTTACTCCTGCTATTGTTCCTATTGTCATGTTATTCTCATCTGCTACATCTATTCTATAAATATAATCTGTATATTCTTCTAGTCCGTTTATTTGTATTTGTATTTCTTCTCCTGCTATTACATTTGTCTTCGTTCCTGTTTTTGTTGGCGTCTTTGCTATTAGTTCTGTTTCATTTGTTCCTTCTTCTTTTTTCCACATTTTTAGTTTATATGTTAGTTTATCATTTTCTATATCTGTTGCTCTTGCGGTTACTTTTGCCCAGTTATTTCCAGTCTCTTCATCTATATCTTTTGTCATTTCTACTTTTTCTAATAATGGTGCATTGTTTGTTTCTTTTATTTCGCTTTCTATTGTCGCAAACCTATCTTTTACTTCTACTTTATAGTAGTATTTACTTGTCCTGTCTGCAACTGGTACTATCCATGTAACTTCTGTTCCTGGTTCTACTTTTTCTTTTATTTCTGTTTGCCCTAATAAATTATCTTTTGAAGTTCCTATATATAATTTATATGTTAAAGTCTCTCCGTCTTCATCTTTTGCCATAGCTGTTATTTTTATCGTGCTTTCTGTTCTATCTGAATATTTTAATACTTCTATATATGGCTTTTTATTTGTTGCTATATCTATATAATCTACTACATTATTAAATGTTTCCTCTTCTTTTTTCTGCTCTACCCCGATAGTTTCCGTACTCCATCTGCACCGAACTTTTATTAGTCTATCTCCTACTACTGCTCTTATTGATACCGCTGCTAGTATGACAAGTATTATTATTGTTATAATTAGTGCTATCAGTGTTATTCCGTTTATCTTTCTTTAGTTTATTTGTAAGCTTCATTTGTTTCCTCCTTTTACACTCTATATTCTAGTAACCTTTTGGTTTCTTTTATCCGCATTATATAACCATTAGGTTACAATGTCAATAGAAAAATTAAGAAAAGGTGAACTATATGTATTTAAAAAGGTTAAGAGAATTGCGTGAAGATCATGATTATACTCAAGAATTTATTGGTAAAAAAACAAATATGAAAAGAGAACAATATTACAGATATGAAAGCGGAAAAAGAGATATACCACTTGATACTTTAATTATTCTTGCTGAACTTTATGGTACATCTGTTGATTATATACTTGGTTTGACAGATGAAAAAGAACCATACAAAAAGAATTCATGATTTTAAATTTTAGATTATCACAAAAAAACGGACGACTATAAGTCGCCCTAAATATCTTTTGCTTATTAGTTATCCATTCTTTCTTTGATCTTAATTCAAATTTCTTACTAAATTTACCATTTCTATTGCTGAGCAAGCTACATCATATCCTTTATTTCCAGCTTTTGTTCCAGCTCTTTCTATTGCTTGTTCTATATTGTCTGTTGTAAGTACTCCAAATAATACAGGTATTCCTGTTTTCATTGATACTGTTGCGATTCCCTTACTTACTTCTGCACATACATAATCATAATGGTCTGTTGCTCCTTTTATTACTGCCCCTAGTGCTATTATTGCATCATACTTTTTGCTTTCTGCCATTTTTTCTGCTATTACTGGTATTTCAAACGCTCCTGGTACCCATGCAAGTTCTATATCTTCTGTATTTACACCATGTCTTACTAGTGCATCTTCTGCTCCTCCTATAAGTTTTGATACAATAAATTCATTAAATCTTGAAGCAACTATTCCTATTTTTATTTTGCTTCCTACTAAATTCCCTTCTAATATTTTCATTTTTTCTTCCTTCCTTTTTTTATATTTTTTAAAAATTATAATCTGTTAAATGTCCCATTTTGTTTTGTTTTGTAAGCAAATATTCTTTATCTATACTATTTGGAATCACTTCTATTTTTAGTCTTTCTGCTATTTCTATTCCATATTTTGTAAGACCTTCTAATTTTTTAGGATTATTTGTTAAAACCTTTATTTTTGTTATTCCTAATATCTTTAATATTTCTGATGTATCTCTATAATCTCTTAAGTCTGGCTCAAAACCTAGTTTTATATTTGATTCTACTGTATCTAGTCCTTCCTCTTGCAATTTATATGCCTTTATTTTGTTTATTATACCTATTCCTCTTCCTTCTTGATCCATGTATAATATCACACCTTTTCCTTCTTTTGCGACCATTTTTAATGCTATTTCTAATTGTTCTCCACAGTCACATTTTAGCGAAGAGAAGACATCTCCTGTTAAACATTTTGAATGTACTCTACATAGTACTTCCTCATTTTCTTTAAATTCTCCTTTTGTTAGTGCTATATGTACTTCTTCGGTATGTATATTTTGGAATACATGTATTATAAATTCTCCATATTTTGTTGGAAGTTTAGCTTCTGCTTTCTTTTCTACTTGCTTTTCCATTTCTAATCTATATTCTATTAATTCATCTATACTTATTTTTGTAAGTCCGAACTTTTCTACCATTGCTTCTAAAGCTTCTTTTTTCATCATATGTCCGATCTTCTTCCATTATTTCACAGCATAGTCCACATTCTTTAAGTCCTGCAAGCTTTACTATATCTACTGTTGCTTCCGTATGACCATCTCTTTCTAATACGCCATTTGGTTTTGCTTCTAGTGGAAACATGTGTCCTGGTTTCCTAAAGTCTGTACCGGTTAGTTCCGATCTTCTACTGCTTTTATTGCTGTTTCTGATCTTTCATATGCAGATATACCGTGTCTTTGTATCTTTATAGTCTATTGATGTCATAAATGCTGTTTGATGATTATCTGTATTTGTTTCAAGCATTGGTCTTAATGCTAGCTTTTCACATACAGCTTTACTCATCGGCATGCAGATTAATCCTTTTGCATATTTCGCCATAAAGTTTACATTCTCTGGTGTTGCAAATTCTGCTGCACATATTAAGTCTCCTTCATTTTCTCTTGCTTCATTGTCTGTTACAATTATAATTTTTCCTTTTTTTATATCTTCAATCGCTTGTTTTACTCTGTTATTCATATTTTTCTCCTTCCTATTTAAAAGATATTAATTCTCTTTCACTTTAAAAACCATTCTCTTTCAAAAACTCTTCTGTTATTCTGCTTTCTTTATTATTTTTATTTACAAATTTCTCTATATATTTTCCGAACTATATCACATTCTAAATTTACTATATCTCCACTTTTTTTGTCTTTTAAGTTTGTTTCTTGCATTGTATGTGGAATTATTGATACTTGAAAATTTGTATTACCGAACTCTCGCAACGGTTAAGCTTACTCCATCTATTGCGATAGAACCTTTTTGCACAATGTATCTTAAAATACTATCTTCTGCCTTTATTTTATACCACTTTGCGTTTTCATCTTCTGTTATATTTTCTATTACTCCAGTTCCATCTATATGTCCAGACACTATATGTCCTCCGAATCGTTCATCTATTCTCATTGCTCTTTCTAGATTAACTTTTTCTCCTTTTTTAATATTTTTTAATGAAGAACGATTTTTTGTTTCTGGCATGACATCTGTATCATATCCACTTTCATTTATATTTGTTATAGTAAGACAAATTCCATTTACTGCTATACTGTCTCCTACCTTACTTCCGTTCTAATACTTTTTTGCATTCTATGCTTAATTTTCCATTATTAATGTTTTTTATCTTTCCTATTTCTTCGATAATTCCAGTAAACATTAATTCCTCCTTATAATACCGAGTTATTAAATAATCTTTATCTATTTTTTCTAATTTCAAATCTTCCAATTCTACTGCATTTTTCATATATTCTATCCCTTTTCCTGTTATTGGTGATAGTGCTTTTTCTCCTCCTATTATTTTTGGAGCTATATATGCATATACTCTATTTACAATACCTGACTCTATAAAAGAACTATTAATTATTCCTCCACCTTCTACAAGTACACTGTCTATTTTCATCTCTCCTAGCATTTTCATAAGTTCTTTTAAATCTATTCCATTTTTATATGGTACTTTTAGTAAAGTTATATTTTGCTTTTTTAATTCTTTTGCTTTTTCTTCATTATCATTTGAATATGCTATTATTGTTTTTATATCTTTTGCTGTTTTCACAATTTTAGAAGTTAAAGGTATTTCTAAGTTTGTATCACAGATTACTCTTATTGGGTCTACTCCATTTTCTATCCTACAATTTAACATTGGATCATCTTGTTTTACTGTGTTTATTCCGAACTAAAATAGCTGAATACTTCTTTCGTAAAAGTTGTACTGTCTTTCTTGAGCTTTCTCCTGTTACCCATTTTGAATCTTTTGTGTAAGTTGCAATTTTTCCGGTCCAATGTCATAGCATATTTTAATGCAACAAATGGCATTTGTGTTTTTATATAATGAAAAAATATTTCATTTAATTCTAAACATTCTTTTTCACATATTCTAGTAACAACTTCTATTCCATTTTCTTTTAGTTTTTTTATTCCGTCTACTTTTGGATTAGAATCAAGTGAACCTATCACTACTTTTTTTATATTCTTTTCTATGATTATATCTGTACATGGTGGTGTCTTTCCAAAATGAGAACAAGGTTCAAGTGTTACATACAATTCTGCCCCTTTTAAATCTTCTTTGCAGTTTAGTAGAGCATTTCTTTCTGCATGATAACTTCCATATTTTTCATGATATCCTTCTGCAATAATCTTACCATTTTTGACTACTACACATCCAACTATCGGGTTTGGTGAAGTATGACCGTATTCCGAAGTTTTGCAAGTTCTATTGCTCTTTGCATATATTCTTCCATTTTAATTTTTTCCTTCCTAAAATAGAAAAAACTTTGAAAATAATTTTCAAAGCACAATTTTTAGTATAAGTTTCACTTATACTATTTTTTCTTCTTTTATCCAGACTTTAACTGTCGGCTTTGGAATTTCACCAAATCTGCTTGAATTTCAAGCTCGTGGGCTTTACCACCGGTAGAGATTTTCACTCTGCCCTGAAGATTATTTTTTAGATTATATCACAATCATTAGTTATTTACAATTGATATTTCATAAAATTTTTAATATATAAAACTGCCCCTTTAATATAGGACAGTTTCTTTTTGTTTTTTATACATTTTTATTACTTTTTTATCTAATAAATTTATGACTTTCGCATATAAAGATAATCTCTTAGAATCTATCCATGATAGCTTCTTTTTTGATTTATATCTCATTTTATGCTCAGCTGTCGCCCATAAGTCCATGGTCATAGTTCTTATTTGTACTTCTGCTTTCACATATAGCTCTTTTTCATTATATATTATAGGTATTTCTACTATTAAGTGATATGCAGAGTATCCACTTTGCTTTGGATTTTTTATGTAGTCTTTTTCTTCTATTATTTTAATATCTTCCATTTCTTCTATTATATCTTTTATTGCAAATATATCACTTTGAAATGGACAAACTATCCTAATACCAGCTATATCATCAATGTTCTGAACAAGATTTTTATAATTTATATCATAGTGTTTTTTCTTCATTTTGTTTATTATACTTTGAGGAGTCTTTATTCTACTTGTGATATTTGTTATTATATCATAACCATATGTCTCATTTATTTCATTCTTAACATTAACTAATCTTCTTAAAAACTCATCATTTGCACACTTATATATTTCTATAAATCTTCCAAATTCTTTATCTTTTATATTTATTGGTACTAAGGCATTTTGTATTAGACTTTCTTCATTTTTTAATTCTATATTTTCTCTTTTAATCTCCTCCTTTCTCATTTGCTAACTGCATTATATAAATAAATTGTTAATTCTAAATCTATTTTGTGTGACTTTTATGTGAAATTTCAATCTTTTCTTTTTTTCTTCGCTGTTTCATCTACATCTAAACTTCCTGCTCTTGTTATAAAATCATATCCATATTTTTGTTTAAGTTTATCTATTGTATTTTCCAATTTATCTTGTTTTTCATTATCATTATTATTAAATAATGATAATTGCATTTCATTTTTGTCACTTAAATTTCCGAACTGTCAATCCTACAAGTCTTATTGCCATTCCTGATATAAACATATCTTTTAGCAATTTTTCTGCTACACTATATATTTCTTTTGTATTTGACACCGCAAAGTCTAATTTTCTTTGATGAGAAAAATCTTTAAACTCTTTAGTTCTAAGCTGTACATTCACAACATTTGCAAGTAAATTTTCTTTTCTTAATCTGTATGTTACTTGTTCTGCTAAAGTTAGTAATATTTTTTGTATCTCATCTTCTCTTCTTAAATCTTGTGGAAGTGTAACTGAATTTCCTATACTTTTTGGTCTTTCTCTTTTACATACAATTTCTGAATTATCTATGCCATTTGCATATTCCCACATCATTTTTCCGATGTTTACCAAATTTCTTTATTATTTCATTTTCATCATATTGGGCTAAATCTCCTATTTTATATATATGCATATTATTTAGTTTTGGAACTGTTTTTTTACCTAACATAAATAATTCTGACACAGGAAGTTCCCACATCTTCTTTTCTATCTCATTTTCAAATAGGGTATGTACTTTATCTGGCTTTTCAAAATCTGAGGCCATTTTTGCAAGTAGCTTGTTATGGGAGACTCCTATATTTACAGTAAATCCTAATTCTTCTCTCACCCTTTTGCTTATCTCATATGCCTTTTCTAAAAGAGTACTATTCATTAAATATCCTGTCATATCTAAAAAACATTCATCTATACTAAATCTTTCAATTTGATCTGTATATTCTAAAAGCATATTATATAATTTGTTTGAATAATCTTTATATATTCTATATCCACAGCTTGGAAATATTTTAAGATTTGGGCATTTTTTCTTTGCTGAATATATAGTTTCTGCTGTTCTTACTCCACATTTTTTAGCTAACATACTTTTAGCAAGTACTATTCCTGACCTTTTTGCTTCATCTCCACCAATTACTGCAGGTATTTCTCTTATATCTATATTACTTCCATTTTTAAGCATTTCAATAGCAGTCCAGCTAAGAAAAGCATTATTGACATCTATATGCAAAATCTGTCTTTCCATTTCTAAAACCACCACCTAAAGTGTATTATAAAACAGTCGTTCGCATTTGTCAATAGGAATATTTATTTTTTTATTTAAACACCCCGTTCTTCCAATAAATTGTAAGGATTGCTCTTAATAAAAAGACCTCGGACCCATAGGTTATCCGAGGTACTCTTTATTAATTATTCTTATCTTTATATACTCTTACAATATCTTTAAGACTCATTTTACTTCCATAGTTTAATATTGCATTTGAATATATCTTTATAGATACCTTTGCTATTATAAATATTGTAGCCATTAAAACAGCGATTGATATTAATATCTCTAAACCACTTGCTAGTCCTGACATAATTCTAAGTGGCATACAAAATGGTGAAGATATAGGGAATATTCCTGCAAATTTATTTAATTCACTTGTTGGGTTCATCATAGTAAAGTATGCTAGATAAAATCCAACAACTGCAAGTATTGCAACTGGTGAGTTTGCTGATTGTACATCTTCTGGTTTGCTTACAGTTGAACCTGTTAAAGCATATAATAATGCATAAGTAAAATATCCAAGTATAAAATATAAAAGTGTTATTATAAGTAAAAATGGTGTCATATTGTCTAAGTTTATAATTTGTTCTAATAATCCTTCTTCTAAGCAAACTGATGCTGATATTAGTGCAACTATTATAATTGCAAGTATTTGTAATAATCCTACTGCTCCTATACCTATTGTTTTACCAAGAACTATTGTTGATGGTTTTGTTGATGTTACTAATGTTTCTATTATCTTTGATGTTTTTTCTGTTGTTATTGAACTAGATACTTGATATGCGCAGAAATATATTGCATAGAATAATACAAGTGATAATATCATCATTACAAATGGGTTACCTTCCATTTCATCATCTTCTGTTTGTTTTAATTCAAATGTAAATTCTGGATTTAAATTTGCTATTTGTTCTTCAGTTAATCCTAGTTTTGTTATTTCCTTATTAGAGTAAAGTGCAGTTAATGCATTTACCAATCTTTCTGGCATTTGGTCTACAAATATTAAATTACTTACTACATATTCCAGATTAATTTTTCCGTTCTTTTCTTGTTATTACAAGTGCTTCTGATATTTCTTCTTTTTCTATTCTTTCCTTTATTGTGTCAAAACTAACTTCTTGATTTGATACTTCTGCCTCATACCCAAGTTCCATATTATTTAACATTGAAGCTGAACCTTCAAATATATTTTCACTATCTACTATTAATATTTTTGTATTATCTGTGTTGTCTGCATCACCATTACTATCCCCTTTTATAGAGCTTATTATGTTTGGTATATTGAATCCAATAACTATTAATAATAGTATTATTATATTTGAAATAATAAAAGATTTTCTTTTTACCATATCTTTTATAGTAAAAATTGCAACTGTTAATAAATCTTTCATTCTATTCACCACCTACCTTTTCTATAAAAATATCATTAAGTGAAGGTTTTTTTATCTCAAATTTTAAAACTTTTATATTATTTTTAGCAAGTAAATCGAATAACTTATGTCCTTGTTCTTCATCAGTTATCTTTATTTCATATTCATTATTTACATTGTTATATATTTCAAGCTCCGCTTCTTTAATATATCTATCTACATTTTCTTTTGTACTTAGCTCTATTCTATTTGCTGGATACTGCTCTTTTATATCTTTTAAATTTCCTTTAAGTACTGTCTTTCCTCTATTTAATATTACTACTTCTGTACAAAATTCTTCAATAGAACTCATTTGATGACTTGACATTATTATGTATTTTCCATTTT
>JAAWPK010000001.1 GCA_022799935.1 Clostridia bacterium | reverse complement strand
CACAAATGAAATATTAAAAAATATTATTCATCAAAATATAATAAAAATAAAAGATAAAACTAAACTAGAAATTGATTTGGAAAAAATAGCAAGCCAAAATAATTTAAAAGGATTTTTTATAAAAAACTTATTAGAAAGAGAAAAAGAAAATCCAGAAGAAAGAGAATTAATAGAAAGAGCAATAGAGATAGGATTAAATGCATTCTAAAAATATAGAGAGGATAAAATAAATGAATATAAAAAATTTACAAATAAATAATTTTGGGAAATTAAAGAATAGAAATATAGAATTAAATAAAGGTATAAATATTATCTATGGAGAAAATGAAAGTGGTAAATCAACACTTTTGAAATTTATAACCAGCATGTTTTATGGTGCAAATAAAAACAAGAATGGAAAAAGACTATCAGATTATGATAAATATACTCCATGGGAAGAACGGAGAGTTTTCAGGAAAAATAAAATATGAATTAGATAATAATGAAAAATATGAAGTTTATAGAAATTTTTCTAAGAAAAATCCAATTGTATATGATGATTTAGGAAATGATATAAGTAAAAATTATGAAGTAGATAAAACTTACGGAAATAAGTTTTTTGTAGAACAAACTAAAGTAGATGAAGAATTATTTAATATGTCTATGGTAATATTTCAAGATGAGGTAAAACTTGATGAAAAGAAGCAAAATATATTAATACAAAAAGCTTCAAATATAATGGTATCTGGAGAGGATGATGTTTCATATTCAAAAATAATTTCAAAATTAAATAAAAGACAAGCAGATGAAATTGGTACTGAAAAAAGTCCTACAAAACCATTATACATAAGTAAAAAAAACATAGAAGAACTAGAAAAGAAAAAGAAAGAAATAGAAGAAATATTGCCATTACAGTATCAAATAGAAGAAGAAAAAAAAGAATTAAAATCTAGAATAATTGAAGCTGAAAAAGAGTTAGAAATAATGCAAGAAATTCAAAAAATACAAAATGAACTAAAAATTGAAAAAGAGAAAATAAAAATAAATGTAAAAGCAAAAGAAGAAATACAAATAAAAAAAGAAATAGAAGAAGAAAAATTAAGAAATATTAAAACAATTAATAATGAAAAGAAAAGAACAAAAACATTATACATAATACCATTACTTTTAATAATAATAAGCATAATATTATTTGTATTAAATCAAAAGATACTAACTATAATAACTGCAAGCCTTGAAATTATAAGCTTTATAATAATTTTTACAATATTTATGAAAGAAAAACAAAAAACAAATAAATTAATACAAAATGAAAATCAAGAAAAGAATAATATAAAAAATAAAATAGAATTATTAGAAAATGATATAAAAGAAAAAGAAATAGCAATAAAAGAAATAGAAAATGAAATATTAAATAAAGAAAATATGAATAAAGAAAAAATAAAAAATACATTTCAAGAAATCTATGACATAGATAATATATTAAAACAAGAAATAGAAAGTAATAATATAATAGAGGAGCAAAAATTTACAAATGAATTAAGACTAAAACTAACAAAAATGGAGTTAGAAAAAGAAGAAGTTTTAAAAAAACAAGAAAGTATTACAAATATAGAAGAAAAATTGGAAAATGAAAAAGAAGAATTGAAAAAATTAATTGATTATGATAAATCAATTAATATTGCAAAAGAAGCAATAGAAAAAGCTTATACACAAATGAAGGAAAATATTACACCTAAATTTACAGTAAATTTATCAAACACAATAAAAAATATAACAAAACGGAAAATATAAAACAGTAAAAGTCAATGAAGAAAATGAACTAATTATAGAAACAGAAAATGGAAATTATGTAAAAGCAGATATACTAAGTTTAGGGACAATAGATCAGCTGTATTTATCACTTAGAATATCAAGTATAAATGAACTTACAAGAGAAAATATGCCAATAATATTAGATGAAACCTTTGCATATTTTGATAAAGAAAGACTAGAAAATGTATTAGAATTTTTAAGCCATGAATATGCTAATAAACAAATATTAATCTTAACTTGTACAAATAGAGAAGAAGAAGCATTAAAGAATAAGCATATATCATATAACAAGATAGCCTTATAGATTGACATTTTAGCTAAAACACGATATAATACCAATGTAGTTTAATATTGGAGGTAAACAATGTTTCAAAGATTAGAGGATGTAGAAAAAAGATATGATGAGCTTACAATTAAAATAAGCGATCCAGAAGAAATTGCAAAAACAAGTTCATGGCAAAAGTTTATGAAAGAACACTCAGAACTTACACCTATCGTTGAGAAATATAGAGAATATAAAAATGCTAAAAAAACTATAGAAGAGAATGAAGAATTATTAAAAGATCCAGAACTTAAAGAACTTGCACAAATGGAAATAGATGAAGCAAGAGAAAGCTTGCCTAAAATAGAAGAAGAATTAAAAATACTATTAATTCCAAAAGATCCCGATGACGACAAAAACATAATATGTGAAATAAGAGCTGGGGCAGGAGGAGAAGAAGCTGCATTATTTGCTGGAACATTATTTAGAATGTATTCAATGTATGCAGAAAAAAAACATTGGAAAATAGATATTTTAAATGAAAACGAAACAGAACTTGGAGGGTATAAAGAAGTAACATTTATGGTTACAGGAAAAGGAGTATACAGTAGACTAAAATTTGAAAGTGGAGCACACAGAGTTCAGAGAGTACCAGATACAGAAAGTAGTGGAAGAATACATACATCAGCTGCGACAGTTGCAATTCTTCCAGTAGTAGAAGATGTAGAAATAGAAATAAACCCAGCAGATATAAAAATGGAAGTATACAGAGCATCAGGAGCAGGAGGTCAGCATGTAAATAAAACATCATCAGCAGTAAGACTTATACATGAACCAACAGGAATTGTTGCAGAATGTCAAACAGAAAGATCTCAGCTTCAAAATAGAGAATATGCAATGCGTCTTTTAAAGTCAAGGCTATATGAAATAGAAAAACAAAAACAAGATGAAGAACTTGCCAGTGCAAGAAAAAGTCAAGTAGGAACAGGAGATAGAAGTGAAAAAATAAGAACATATAATTATCCACAAGGAAGAATAACAGATCATAGAATAGGAATGAGTATATATCAAATGGAAAACTTTTTAAATGGAGACTTAGACGAAATGATAGAAGGACTTATTACAGCAGATAGAGCAGAGAAATTAAAAGGTGATGAATAACACTAGATATTTCTTTTTTGAATTTAGAAAATAGATATTGTAATTTAGATTATAATATCTATTTTTTATTGAATAATAGCTGAAATTATAATAAAATAAAATATGTAAGGAGGAGACAAATGAAAAAGAAACTATTATTAATATTTATAATATCTATATTTTTCATTTTAATGTTTAATATCCCATCATATGCAGGTGAGCAAGATATACGAAATTTAAAATATGAGGTACAATTAAAAGAAGATGGAAGTGCAGCTGTAACAGAAATATGGCATATAGATGTAGAAGAAACTAATACATTGTTTAAAACTTTTATATTAGACAGTTCAAAATATGGAAAAATTACAAATGTAAAAGTTGAAGAAATTTCAACTAGAGGAAAAGTAATAAATTTTATACAAACAAATACATATGCTTATCATGTAGATAAAGGAAAATTCTATGCATTAGAAACAAAGAAAAATGAATTTGAAATAGCTTGGGGAGTATCAATAGGCAGTGAAGAATCAAAAATATATAGAATAAGCTATACAATAGAGAATGCTGTTAAAAATTATAATGATTGCTCAGAGTTTTATTGGCAATTCATAGGAGATACTAATGAAATTCCAGTAAAAGAAATAGAAGGGACAATAAAATTACCAAAGTCATTAACTTCAAAAGAAGACTTTAGAGTATGGGCACATGGACCTTTAAATCGGAGAAATACAAATGTTAGATAATCAAACAGCAACATTTGATATTAAATATTTACCAACAAGAACCATGGTAGAGGTAAGAATTGTAACAACAGAAAATGTATTTACTCAAAATTTAAATATAATTAATAGAGATAAAATACAAGAAATAATAGAAGAAGAAACAGAATGGGCAAATGAAGCAAATAGAGAAAGAGATAGATTAAGAAAACAAGAAGAAACAATGGAACTAATAATAAAAATAGTAATTATTATAGTAGGAATAATAGCATTAGGTATTCTTATAGCACTTATATTAAAAATTATAAAATATGCAAAAATATTATCAAAAACAGAAAAAATAAAGCCAGAACAAGAAATAGAATATTTTAGGGATATTCCAGATGAAAGTGCAACACCTGCTGAAGCAGCTTTTCTATATTATTTTGATAAAGAAACAGCTTTTAATAGTAATGTATCAAAAATAGTATCTGCAACAATACTAAATTTAGCACTAAAAAAAGCTATAAGATTTGAAGAAAAGCAAAAAGATAAAATTTGCATAATTTTAACAAAAACATTTGAATGGCAAAATATGAATGCAGATGAAAAGAATATATATGATATGTTATTAAAAGTAGAAGAATATACAAATAAAAAGAGTAAAGAACAAGTATATGGTATAACGATGGAAGACATAGAAAATTATGCAAAAAAGAATGATAGAGCATTTTTGTCAAAAATAGAAGGTTTAAAAAAAGTAGCACAAAGTGGAGAAGAACAAAAAGGAAATTATGATAAAGAACTAATGGAAGAGTCCAATAAGTGGAAAAAGAAAAAAAACAATTACTATTTGGTAGCAATTATGTGTTTCTGTTTTATAGCACTTGTGTTACCATTAATTGCAGTTATTCCTTGTATAATTTGCGGAATAATTTGTGGAAAAATTGAAGCAAAAACAAGAAATCTTACACAAAAAGGAACAAATGAAAAGGAAGAATGGAAAGGATTAAAAAAATATATGGAAGATTTTTCTCTTCTTAATGAAAGAGAAGTACCAGAACTTGTACTTTGGGAAAAATATTTAGTATATGCAACAGCATTTGGAATTGCAGATAAAGTATTAAAACAATTAAAAGTAAAATATCCAGAACTTTCAGATGAAAACTACATGATAGCTCATGGATATACATATATGTATATGATGAATAGATATAATTTTGATAGAATGATAGGCTCAGGAATGCAAAAAGCATACAGTGCAGGAGTAACTGCAAGGCAAGCAAGACAAGCAGCTGCTGCAAGTAGTTACTCAAGCGGAAGCGGCGGAGGCCGGAGGATTCTCAGGAGGAGGCCGGTGGTCGGTGGTGGTGGTGGCCGGAATGGGCGGAAGATAGTCAGAATGGCAATTTTATAATAAATAAAGAATATATTATTCTTCATAAAAAACATCTCTTTAGCATAAGTTTAATGTTAAAGGGGTGTTTTTGTATGCAAGATATACTAAAAAATACACTATTAGGATTATTTTTTGGGACATTTGGTACCACAATACGGAGGAATAATAGGAGTAAAATTTAAAAATCCATCAAATAAAATGCTTAGTTTTATATTATCTTTTGCTTCTGGACTAATGATGGCAATTGTATGTTTTGACTTAATTCCAGAAGCTTTAGGGATAGCAAGTTTTGAAACAGTAATAATAGGAATTATATTCGGAATAATTACTATGGTAATTTGTGATATGATAGTACAAAATAAAATAAGTGCTAAAAAAAATAAATATGGAAAAAATAGCTTATTAAAAACAGGAATTGCAGTAGGAGTTGGGCTTGCATTACATAACTTGCCAGAGGGACTAAGTATACGGTGCTGGATTTGAAGCTTCTTTAAAACTTCGGATATTCACTTGCGATAGCAATAGCGATACATGATATACCAGAAGGAATATCAATGGCTGTGCCTATGAAAAATGGAGGCATAAAATCTGTTAAAGTAATATTCTATGTAATACTTTCAGGAATAACAACAGGAATAGGAGCTCTAATTCGGAAGCCTAATAGGACAGATTTCATATACAATAATATCGTTATGTTTAGCATTTGCAGCGGGAGCAATGCTCTACATAGTATCAGGAGAACTAATTCCAGAAGCAAATGGATTATATAGAGGCAGGATGTCTGCATTTGGCAATATAATTGGATTTCTAATAGGAATAATTGCAGTTAGCCTGTAAACAAAAAAATAAAAATCAATTTATCTTTTTTGATAATTGATTTTTATTTTTTAATAATATCTATATTAACGACCAGATGGACCATGGTGCATTCTGGCTGCATCATCAGACAAATCTTTTTTTGCACGATCTACAACTTCTTCAAAACTATCATCAGGATGTTCTTCAGCCATTTTTTGAACACGATCAGCAATTTCATCATCAGTAAAGACCTCAGCAATGTCAGGATCATAAGCTTTAACTTCTATAATAGCTTTTTCATGAATATGACCAGTAGATAAATCTCCATCAGCTTCATGTAAACTTAAATCTTTACAACCATATTCTTCATGTCTTTCAATTTCATCTTTAATTTCAGAAATATTATCAGTTCCATTATCCTTACTAAATACTTCTCTTACTTCACGAGTCGTATAATAAGTATGATCTGTCTCTAACTCTTGTGTAAAAGCTTCTTTATTAGCAGTTTTATCAATTTGACCATAACCGAAGTTCAATATATCCCATAGAACCAATTCTAGCAGTTAAAATCCCATTTTTAATAATAGGTGAATCAATTGCATAAGAAGATTGAACACTTAGTTCTTCAACTTCAGAGCCATCACGATTAGTTTCATGAATTTTTTTATCTGAGTCTTTGCCACCAACTTGTTCAAGCATGTCAGCTGGTTCTAATGTACCATCAGAATGCTGTATAATAAATGAAAATCTAGTAGTATTAGTATTTCCTGCTATTGCACTAGAATAAACTGCAATTAACTTTGAACCAGCAGGAACACCTAAAATATCTCCTAAAGTATGTCTATCATCGATTTTATTATCTAAATTAGTCTCTTGTTTTGAAGAAATATTGTTTAAAGCATTTTCATTTTGCTCTATTTGGTCATCACTAGCATTTTCATCTAAAGAAATTTGAGGAGTAGCATTTTCCTTTGTATATTCATCCAAATCTGTTTCAGACATAGACAAAACATCACTTTTGGAAATACCAAGTTTTTTAGATATAACTTCTAATTTATCATCTAAATCATTTAAAGAAATACTAGGACCATTACTTAATTCTTCTATTTGTCCTAAAAAACTTAAATCCGCATGTGCAAATTCAGCTGCAGGATAAATTTTTCCATCTTTATCACGACCTGCAATGAAATTTTTATCTCCATCATAAAATTTTTGGATGATACTTCCATCAGGCATTTCATCAATTATCATAAAAATATCTTTTGTTACAGTAACATTACCGAGTACTAGTCATTTCATCAGAAGAAATAGCTCCAACGAATTTTATATCTTTGCTAAAATCTGACTTTTTAGCTTCATAAACTTCTCTCATTAATTCATATAAATCTTGATCCATATATTTGAAATCCTTTCTAAAATAAATATATAAAATATTATATCACTATACAAAAAATAAGTAAATAAAATAATTATTGTAACTATTTAAGAAATAAAATTATCTAAACAAATAAAAAATAGGTACATTTGTAAATAGCTAAAAATTATTACAAAAGTTTTATTTGTTCGCTAGAATTTTAAATCAATATATTGTATAATGACAAAATACTGGAGGTAAGTTAATGAATATTATAGATATAATAAGCAAAAAGCGAGATAATAAAAGGCTTTCCAAAGAAGAGATAGAATTTTTTGTAAATAGCTATACAAATGGAGAAATAACAGACTATCAGGCAGCGGCTATTACTATGGCAATATATATAAACGGAATGGATTATGAAGAAACTAAAAATTTAACAATGGCTATGGCATATTCAGGAGAAACTTTAGACTTAAGTGATATCTCAGATACAATAATAGATAAGCATTCAAGTGGAGGGGTAGGAGACAAAATAACATTAGTTGTAATGCCAATAGTTGCATCTTTTGGAATACCTGTTGCAAAGATGTCTGGAAGAGGACTTCGGGATAACAGGAGGGACAATTGATAAGCTAGAATCAATACCAGGATATAGAACAGACATAGGGATAGAAGAATTTAAGAAAAATATAAAAGAAATAGGAATAAGCTTGATTGGGCAAACAAAAGATTTAGCACCAGCAGATAAAAAATTATATGCATTAAGAGATACAATTGCATGTACAGAGAGCATACCACTTATAGCATCAAGTATAATGAGCAAAAAAATAGCAGCACGGAGCAAATAAACTAGTATTAGAAGTTACTTGTGGAAAAGGTGCATTTATGAAAACACAAGATGAAGCAGAAAAGTTAAGCAAAGTCATGAGTGAAATTGGAAAACTTGCAGGAATAGAAACAATATGTATTATAACAAATATGGATCAGCCGATAGGAAAAGCAGTACGGTAATTCACTTGAAGTAGAAGAGGCTATAAAAGCATTAAATGGAGAAATGGAAGAAGATGTAAAAGAAGTTGTACTTTGCATTTCTTCATACATAATGAAAATGGCAGGAATTGGAAATGATTTAGAAGAAAATAAGAAAAAAATATTAGAAAACATTGAAAATAAAAAAGCATATAAAAAATTTATAGAACTCATAGAAAGACAGTATGGAGATATAGAATCCCTAAAAAGTATAAAAAAGGCAGAGAATATAATACCTGTACAAGCTGAAAAAGAAGGATATATAATAGAATTAAATGCAGAAGAAATAGGAAAAACAGGCATATTCTTAGGTGCGCGGAAGAATGAAAAAAGAAGATGATATAGACTATACATCAGGAATAGTACTAGAGAAAAAAATAGGAGAATATGTAAACATAGGAGAAACAATAGCATACATTCATGTTAACAAAAAAGATAAAATAGAAGAAGCAATTGAACAAATTAAAAAAGCATATAAAATAGAAGAAGAAAAACCAGAGAGATATAAAGATATACTAAATATAATCTAAAAAGAAAGGGAAAAACAATGATAGATATAGTAGAAGGATTAAATGATAAGCAAGAAGAAGCAGTACTTGCAGTAGATGGGCCATGCCTTGTAATAGCTGGTGCAGGTTCACGGGAAAACAAAAGTATTAACACATAAAATTGCATATATGATATCTGAAAGAGGAGTAAAACCTTGGAATATACTTGCAATAACATTTACAAATAAAGCAGCAAGCGAAATGAAAGAAAGAGTTCGGAAAATTACTTGGAGATATGGCAAATGATATGTGGATAGGAACATTCCATTCAATATGTGTTAGAATACTTAGAAGATACATAGACAGAATAGGATTTACATCATCATTTGTAATATTTGATACATCAGACCAAAAAAGTATTGTAAAAGAATGTATGAAAGAACTAGAAATAGATGATAAAATGTTTACGGAAAGAAGCTTAATATTTGAAATAAGTAATGCAAAAAACGATATGTTAGAACCAGAAGAATATGCAAAAAGGACAAATAACGAAATAAGAAAAGAAAAAATTTCAGAAGTATATAACCTTTATCAAAAGAAATTAAAAGAAAATAATGCACTAGACTTTGATGATATTATAAATTACACAATAAAAATACTTTTGCAAGAACCAGAAGCATTAGAATACTATTCAGAGAAATTTAAATATGTACTTGTGGATGAGTATCAAGACACAAATAAAGCTCAATTTACACTAATCACACTGCTTTCTGCAAGAAATCGGTAATATCACGGTTGTTGGAGACAATGATCAGGGAATATACTCATTTAGAGGAGCAGACATAAAAAATATATTAAACTTTGAAAAGGATTTCCCAGGTACAAAAATAATAAAGCTAGAACAAAACTATCGTTGTACAAAAAGTATATTGGATGTTGCAAATGCTGTAATAAAAAATAATGAAGTTAAATATGAGAAAAAATTATGGACAGAGAATGAAACTGGTAAAAAAGTTACAGCACATCTTGCAAATAATGAATATGATGAAGCTACATATATAGTAGAACAAATAGAACACTTAAAAAGAGAAGAGTATTACAAATATTCAGATTTTGCAGTGTTATATAGAATGAATACACAGTCTCGTAGTATAGAGGATATTTTAAGAAGAGAAAATGTACCATATAAAATTATAGGTGGTTTAAAGTTCTATGAAAGAAAAGAAATCAAAGATATCATGGCATATTTAAGACTTGTATACAATACAAAAGATAATTTGAGTTTAAGAAGAATAATAAATGAACCTAAAAGAGGAGTCGGAAAAACAAGTTTAGATCAAGTTTCAGAGATTGCAGATAGAGAAGGAAAATCAATGTATGAAATAATAAAAGATGCAGCAAATTACGGACTAAATAGAGTATATACAAATACTCGTGATTTTGTACAGACAATAGATGAACTTGTAGATAAATCTCAAGGAATGACAGTATCTGAATTAACACAAAGTATATTAAAAAATACTGGATATATAAAAGCATTAGAATTAGAAGATACAAAAGAAGCAGAAAACAGAATAGAAAACTTAGAAGAATTTTTAACAGTAACAATAGAATTTGAAGAAGAAGCAGAAAATGACTTAGGAACATTTTTAGAAAATATATCTCTTTCAAGTGATATTGATGAACTTGAAGAACCAGAAGAACAAGTGACCCTAATGACACTTCATAGTGCAAAAGGTCTAGAGTTTCCAGTAGTATTTTTAGCAGGAATGGAAGAGGGGATATTCCCAGGAAATAAATCAATAGATGACCCAAATGGAGTAGAAGAAGAAAGAAGACTTTGTTATGTTGGAATAACAAGAGCAAAAGAAAACTTATTTATGACATGTGCAAAATCTAGAACACTATTTGGATCAACTTCATATAACCGGTATATCAAGATTCTTAAAAGAGATACCAGAAGAATTATTAAGTGAAGAAAGCATTCTTTCAAATGATACTACAAACTTAAAAGGAACATTTGACAATACTTCAAACTTTGAATGGAATTATGGAGGTTCAAGTGTTAAAAAATATAATATTGGAACAAATGAAAGCATACCAAAGGTTGCAGCAAGTGGTTTTTCATTTAAAACTCCAGAAAGCTTCTTGAATGGTCTAACTAAAAAGAAGAGTAGCAATGTAGATATATCAGAATACAAAGAAGGAACAAGAGTATATCACAAAAAATTCGGAGAAGGTACAATCAACTATGTTGAAGAAGAAGGAGAAGACTATAAAGTAGATATAAACTTTGACAAAGTAGGACATAAGAGACTAATGGCGAAATTTGCAGGACTTGAAATAATAAAGTAGGAACATAGTATTAGTTGACATATTATATTTTTAGATGATATAATTATAGAATCTGAGTAATACTTGGAATACTTACAAGGAGGTTAAAAGGATGCAAGAAGATTCTAAGATCCCCCCCGGTTTCGGAGAAGGAAAGGAGGTGCAGTTCTTAAGACTAGAGACTCAACTGTTCTTAGACAAATTAATAGATGAAACTGTTAATTATCATAGGGACGAGGTGGAGGCGATTGTCTGGGAGCTTACCTACTTCCCGAAGCAGTCGATGTTTGTTCAGATGAGTGAAGAAGAACTGACAGAGACTCAGATTATGGAAACACGAGAAGAGATCCTCAGAAGGTATCGGCTCAAAAATCCTTGGTGGAGCTTTGGCAAGAAATATCTGAAAGCTCCATATAAGAGGAGGGAGAATGTCATTGCCCTTAAGGAAGCTGCAAAGGGCGATGAGGTAACAATTCAGATCGCAATGACAGTGATCGAGAAATACATCAAAAAAGACAGAGACCCCAAAAAAGTCGAAAGAGCCATAAGGAAACTCAAAAGCAGAAACGAAAGATTCCAATTTAGCGGACTCATGAAGCTTGGATTCTACTATGAAGAGGCACTTTTCCTCAGACCTTGTGCAAATGCAATAGGTGCCATCTTAGAAGAACTGTATCAAACCTAGACTTCCAGCTCCCCTGACATATTATGTGTCAGGGGAGCTTTGTTTTCATTAACATACAATTTTCTTATTTGTATAAATTACGAAAAAATGTAAATAATACTAATTAAATTATTGTTTGAATGGAGGTTAAAATTTATGTCAGACTTAAACCAAGTGGAACTACAAAATTTGAGACATTTAATAGGAGGAGCAGAAACAAATTATCAAAAGTTAAATACTTATGCAGCTCAAGCAATTGACCCACAAATAAAACAGGCATTTACAAAATCAGCACAAGATACATTAAATACAAAACAGAAATTAATGACATTTTTAAATAATTAGGAGGTTACTATGGACGAAAAAACAATGATAAATGATATTTTAGAAGGGGTAAAAACTGAACTTACAACATATGGACAAGCAATATCGGAATCAGAAAATATGCAACTTAGAAATACTTTACAGCAAATAAGAAATTCATCAGAAAGTTTTCAATATGAACTATTCAAAATAGCACAAACAAAAGGATATTACAAGCCAGCAGAAAAAGTTAACGAAGAACAAATAGTTAAAGTGAAAAATGACTTAGAAGCATAAAACCAAATGTTAATAAGGACGGGGAATTTTGACAAAATTATTATTGTCAAAATTTCCCGTCCTTATTAACATCTACCTATTAATGTTGAGTCTTTGAATCCCCTAGAACCTTGACAAATTAAGGATATAGATGTAGAATAGTATATGTTATAAAAGGAGGAGTTATGCCATATAATACAAAGAAAACTTTTGAGACAATACTCACAAAAACCAAAATATACTTAGTAATAATAGCAGTAGTATTACTTATACTATGTATAGAAAATATGAATTTTATAATCCCATCAATAGTTGTGTATGGGTTATTATTAATATATACATTTTGGACAGATAATAAAAATAAGAATGAGTTGGATAAACATATACAAGAGTTAACTTTTAATGTAGACACTATAGCTAAAAACACACTTATAAATTCACCATTTCCACTTGCAATAGTAGAAAGTGAAGGAAATATTTCATGGAAAAGTGTAAGTTTTGTAAATGAATTTGGAAATATTGATATAAAGAATATATTAGCAGAACTTGCAAAAACAGTTTCGTCAGAAATAGATGAAAATGAAAATAGTGAAAATAAAAAAGAAAATGTAATAACTAAACAAATAAAAATAGGAAGAAAAGATTATAAAGTAATAATAGAAATAATAAAAGCAAGATCCAAAAATAGAAAAAAAAGATTTGATAATATGTTTGTTATGTACTTAATAGATAATACAGAAGTATTAAGTGCACTAAAAAAATTTGAGGAAAATAAAAGTTGCACAGGAATAATAATGATAGATAGTTATGATGAATTATTCCAAAGTATGGGACAAGAAGAAAAAACACAAGTTTTTACAGAAATAGAAACTAAGATATATGAATGGGTTGGAAAATTTGGAGGAATAGCATTAAAAACAGAAAGAGACAGATTTGTATTTATTTTTGAACAAAAGTATTTAAATAAAATAATAGAAAACAAATTTGAAATCTTGGGAATGGCAAAAGATACTGAAACAGAAGGAGTAATACCAACAACTCTAAGTATAGCAATATCATCTGAACGGAAACTCAAATTATGAAAAATATAAAATGGCAATGTCTGCAATGGACTTAGTACTAGGTCGTGGTGGAGACCAAGCAGTAGTTAGAAGAAATGGAAGATATGAATTCTTTGGTGGTAAGACTCAAGAAGTAGAAAAGAGAACAAAAGTTAAAGCAAGAACAGTAGCAACCGCATTAGAAGAACTTATAGAAGAGGCAGAAAATATATTAATAATGGGACATGCAAATGGTGATATAGACTCAATGGGATCAAGTCTTGGGATATATAGAATGGTTAAATCTCTTGGGAAAAAAGCAAAAATTGTTAACAATACTTATGGATTAACACTAAAAGATTTTATAGAAGCAGTTGAACAAGAGGAAGAATATGAAGGAGTTATAATAGATAAAAGCGAAGCTTTAGCTGAAATTGTACCAGAAACCCTATTAGTGGTTGTAGATACACATAAAAGGTCATATGTAGAAGTGCCAGAACTATTAAATAAAACAAGTAAAATAGTTGTAATAGATCACCATAGAAGAGGACCAGATTATATAGAAAATAGCACATTAATGTTTCATGAAGTATATGCTTCATCAGCAGCAGAACTTGTAACAGAACTTTTGCAATATACTAAAAATGAAACAACATTAACAACATTTGAAGCAGAAAGCTTATATGCAGGAATAATGGTAGACACAAAGAACTTTACATTTAAGACAGGAGTTAGAACATTTGAAGCAGCAGCTTATTTAAGAAAAAATAATATAGATATTATCAAAGTAAAAAAATGGTTCCAAAGTGACTTAGAAAGCTATAATGTAATATCAGACATAGTACGAAATACAGAAGTTGTAAGAGATACAATTGGAATTTCGGAATACAGTAAAGAAGATGAAAATGCTAATTTAATATGTGCTAAAGCAGCAGACGAATTATTAACTATAAGTGATATAACAGCATCTTTTGTATTAGGAAAAATAAAAGATACTGTATGTATAAGTGGTAGATCAATAGGAGAAATAAATGTACAAATAATACTTGAGAAACTTCGGAGGAGGCGGTCATAGTACGGTTGCAGGGGTACAAATAGAAGGCATTACAATAGAAGAGGCAAGGAAGAATTTGAAAGCAGCAATAAATGAGTATTTTGAACAAAATATAGACTAGAAATTAGGAAGCTTTTGAAGTTTTAATTAAATATTTGTTAGAGCATAAATTGCTCAAATGGAGGTTTTTATATGAAAGTTATATTACAAACAGATGTAAAAGGAATGGGAAAAAGAGGAGAAATAGTAAATGCAAGTGATGGTCATGCAAGAAATTACTTGTTTCCAAAAAAACTTGCAATACCAGCAGATAAGCAAAATCTTAATGAATGGTCAGCAAAGAAATCATCAGAAGCACATAGAAAAGAATTAGAAAAAAAAGCAGCTATTTTAATAAAAGAAAAATTAGAGCCAAAAACATTAACAGTAAAAGTTAAAGCAGGAGAAAATGGGAAAACATTTGGAAGTATTACATCAAAAGAAGTTTCAGAAAATATAGAAAAAGAATTTGGAGAAAAAATAGACAAAAAGAAAATAGTAATAAAAGATCAAATAAAACAAATTGGAGAATATACAGTAGAACTTAAACTATTTGAAGGCGTTACAGCAAAGCTTAAGGTGGCAGTGATTTCAGAAAAAGAGTAAGCATCATTTTAGAGAAATGCTCGTTTTCGAAAGGAGAAAGAGATGGATGTAGGAAAAATACCACCTAATGATATAGAAGCAGAACAAGCGGTGTTAGGCTGTATGCTACTAGATGGTGAATCAGTAGCATTAGCGCTAGAAGTGTTAAAACCAGATGATTTTTATAGAGAAGAAAATAAACTTATATTTTCTGCAATGTTAAACCTCTATGGTAGATCAGAACCAATAGACTTAATAACTGTAAAAGAAGAACTAGTATCACTTGGGAAATTTGAACTATGTGGAGGAATCGAATATATAGCAGATTTATCGGAGAAAGTTCCAACTACTGCAAATGTAGACAAGTATGTGAAAATTGTTGAAGAAAAATCAATACTTAGAAATCTTATAAAAACTTCAAATGAGTTAGTAAATCTTGGATATGATCAGACATTAGAAGTAGATGAAATAATAGAAAAAGCAGAAAAAAGCGTATTTAATTTGATGAAAAATAGAAATCAAAAAGGATACACTCCAATAAAAGACATATTAGTAGAAGCTTTTGCAAACTTAGAAAAATTATATAATCAAAAAGAACATATTACAGGAATACCAACTGGATTTATAGACTTAGATTATAAAACAGCTGGACTTCATGGTTCAGAATTAATTTTAGTTGCTGCTCGTCCAGCTATGGGAAAAACAGCATTTGCACTAAATATTGCAAGTAATGCAGCAGTAAGAGCAAGGATTCCAGTTGCTTTATTTAGTCTAGAAATGTCAAAAGAACAGCTTACAACAAGAATACTTGCAAGTGAAACAATGATAGACAGTAATAAATTAAAAACAGGAAAGATGGATGAAGAAGATTGGATAAAACTAGCAGAAGGGCTAGAGCCACTATCAGAATCTGAAATATATATAGATGATACACCAGGAATATCGATAACAGAGATAAGAGCTAAGTGTAGAAAACTTAAGTTAGAAAAAAATATTGGATTAGTAGTTATAGATTACTTACAGCTTATAACTGGATCAGGAAGTAAGAAAAATGGAAGTCGTGAACAAGAAATATCAGAAATAAGTAGGTCACTAAAAATACTTGCAAAAGAGTTAGATATACCAGTAATTGCTCTTTCACAGCTATCTCGTGCAGTAGAACAAAGAAAAGATGATCATAGACCAATGCTTTCAGATCTTCGTGAATCAGGAGCAATAGAACAAGATGCAGATATAGTAATGTTTTTATACAGAGATGATTATTACAACCCAGATAGTGAGCAAAAGAACATAGCAGAAGTAATACTCGCAAAGCATAGAGGCGGGTCAACAGGTACAGTGGAACTTTTATGGCTTGGAAATTATACAAGATTTGAAAATTTAGCAAAAGATGGATACTAGAATAAGGAAGGAAAATAATAAGTGCTTAAAGAACAAGTAATTAATGTAATAAAGAAATATAACTTAATTGAAAATGGAGATAAAATAGTAGTTGGAGTTTCAGGAGGCCCCGACTCTATTTGTCTTATAAACCTACTTTATGATATACAAAATGCAAAAGAAATAGAGTTTAAAATATATGTATGTCATATTAATCATATGATAAGAATTGAAGCAAAAGATGATGAAGAATTTGTAAAGAACTATTGTGAGAAAAAGAAAATTCCATTTTTTTCAAAACATGCTAATATAGAAGAATTAACAAAAAAACTAAAAATTGGAACAGAAGAAGCTGGAAGAAAAGTAAGATATGAGTTTTTTGAGGAAATACTAAAAAAAGAAAAAGCTAATAAAATTGCAACTGCACATACAAAAAATGATAATGTAGAAACAGTACTTATGAATATTATTAGAGGAGCTGGAACAGCAGGATTAAAAGGAATTGAAGCCAAGAGAGAAAATAAATATATAAAACCACTTATAGAAATATCCAGAAAAGAAATAGAAGAATATTGCAAAGAAAATAAGTTAAATCCAAGATATGATAAAACAAATGATGAAAATATATATACTAGAAATAAAGTAAGAAATATATTAATACCTTTAATAGAAGAAAAGTTTAATCCAAATATAGTAGAAACAATAGATAGATTATCTAATTTAGCAAGTAAAGAAAATGAATATTTAGAAAAAGTAACAAAAGAAACTTATGAAAGATTATTAATAAAAGAAGAAAAAAAAGAGATAATATTAAACTTGAAGGAATTTAATAAAGAAGATGAAGTAATAAAATCTAGGATAATATTATATACTATAAAAAGGCTATTTGGCTCTACTAAAGGAATAGAGAAGATTCATATAGATGACATAATAAAATTATGCAAAACTAATATAGGAAATAAGTATCTAACACCTAATAAAAACATAAAAATAGCTATTAATAAGGGGAAAATGTTTTATTTTGTAACACAAAATTCACAAACAACCTAAAGCAGTAAATCCGTAAGAAAACTTACATACAAGCCTGATTTGCTAAAATAAAACTTTAAGAAAACTATTGAAATAGGATTTTAAATATGATAATATTCCTGTAAAGAAAACAAAGGTAAGTAAAAAGCTGAGTAAAAAGGCTAAAATTACTTAAAGCTATAAGGAGGACAATTTTGAAAAATAGTATAAAAACATTAGCTATGTGGCTAATAATAGGTATTATAGTTGTGGTATTGGTTACTTCTATTTTGGAAAATAGTGATACAAAAATAACATATTCAGAGTTAATAAGTAAAATAGAAACATCAGAAGTAACAGAAATAGAAATGGCATATGATGGAAAAACTGCAAATGTTACATTAAAAAATGACTCAGTGAAAAAAGAAGTAAACATACCAAACACAGAAAGTTTTATGGATTATATAACAGAATATTTAAAAGCAGGGACACTAGAACTTAAAGAGAATTCACAATCTATATTAATAACAATACTTCAAGTACTATCACCATTTGGATTATTAATAATTGCCTTAATATTCTGGTTCTTAACAATGAATACATCATCACAAGGAAATAATAAAACATTAAGCTTTGGAAAAAGCAAAGCAAAAATGATGACAACAGCAGATAAAAATAAAGTAACATTTGTAGATGTTGCTGGTGTTGATGAGGAAAAAGAAGAATTACAAGAAGTTGTAGAATTTTTAAAAAGTCCAAAGAAATTTACAGATATGGGAGCAAGAATTCCAAAAGGAGTATTACTTGTAGGACAGCCAGGAACAGGTAAAACATTACTTGCAAAAGCTGTTGCAGGAGAAGCAGGAGTACCATTCTTTATAATAAGTGGTTCAGACTTCGTAGAAATGTTTGTAGGTGTTGGAGCTTCAAGAGTAAGAGACCTATTTGACCAGGCAAAGAAAAATGCCCCTTGTATAGTATTTATAGATGAAATAGATGCAGTGGGAAGACAACGTGGAGCAGGACTTGGAGGGGGACATGATGAAAGAGAACAAACATTAAACCAATTACTAGTTGAAATGGATGGTTTCTCAGCAAATGAAGGTGTAATAGTACTTGCAGCAACAAATAGACCAGATATATTAGATAAAGCACTATTAAGACCTGGAAGATTTGATAGACAAATAGTAGTATCAGCACCAGATGTAGGAGCAAGAGAACAAATATTAGAAGTACACTCAAGAAAGAAAAAATTAGCAGAAGATATAGACTTAAGAACAATTGCAAAAAACACATCAGGATTTTCAGGAGCAGACCTAGAAAATGTATTAAATGAAGCAGCATTGCTAGCAGCAAGAAGAAACTTAAAAGAAATAGGAATGCAAGAAATAGAAGATGCAATGGTAAAAGTAACAATGGGACCAGAAAAGAAAACAAGAGTAAGATCAGAAAAAGAGAAAAAACTTGTTGCATATCATGAAGCTGGTCATGCAGTAGTAAGTAAATTCTTACCAACACAAGATGATGTACATCAAATATCAATAATACCAAGAGGTATGGCAGGCCGGATATACAATGTATAGACCAAGTGAAGATAAATCATTTATGTCAAAATCTGAAATGGAAGAAACAATAGTATCACTACTTGGAGGTAGAGTTGCAGAAAGTCTAATATTAGATGATATATCAACTGGAGCAAGTAATGACATAGAAAGAGCATCTAAGATTGCAAGAGATATGGTGTCAAAATACGGAATGAGTGATGTAGTAGGAGCTATAATGTTTGGATCAGGGCAAGAAGAAGTATTTTTAGGAAGAGACTTTACACAATCTAAAAATTATTCAGAACAAACAGCTTCTGTAATAGATGCAGAAACTAAAAATATAATAGATAAAGCATACAAAAGA
The DNA here is from genome assembly GCA_022799935.1 of Clostridia bacterium. Lineage (GTDB taxonomy): Bacteria > Bacillota > Clostridia > TANB77 > CAG-508 > JAAWPK01. The sequence goes on along the minus strand of JAAWPK010000001.1, from coordinate 59,940 downwards.
GCAGAAGATATACTAAGAGAACATATAGATAAACTACATGTAGTTGCAGGAATATTACTTGAGAAAGAAAAGATAGATGGAGAAGAATTTGCAAAAGTATTTGAAGGATAATCTTAATAAATATGAAGAAATTTGGCAATGTTGTCAAATTTCTTTGTTTTTATTAACATAATTTTTTTGATTTATAACAATTTATGACAAATATATTGACTATTTCGCTAAAAAAGGCTAAAATTAATTTTGGGTAATACCAATATATTTTAGGGGGAAGTAAAAATGGAAAATCTTAAAGTTTTTTCTTGCAGTGACTCAGCAGATAACTTTACAAAAGAAGTATGTGATAATTTAGGAATAGAAATTGGACAAATTTCAAGAATGAAATTTAAAAATGATAATACATTCATTCAATTACTAGAAACAGTAAGAGAGAAAGATGTATATTTTATTCAAACAACAACTCCACCAGTAAACGAAAGAGTTATGGAATTATTAATTGCAATAGATGCAGCAAAAAGAGCATCAGCAAAGAGAATAACAGTAATATTACCATATTATATGTATTCAAGATCAGATAAAAAAGATCAACCAAGAGTACCAATTACAGCTAAATTAATGGCAGAACTAATAGAAGCAGCAGGAGCAGATAGAGTGATTAGTTGTGATTTGCATAATTCAGCAATACAAGCATACTTTAATATAAATTGTGATAGATTATCAGCACAAACCTTACTTCAAGCATATTTCAAAGAAAAGAACTTTAAAGATATGGTAATTGTTGCAACAGATGCAGGAAGTTCTAAAAAAGCATACAAATATTCTAAATTTTTTGGTTGCCCAATAGCAATGATAGATAAAAGAAGAGAAGGAAATGATGATAGAGCAATAGCAACAACAATAATCGGAGATGTAAAAGATAAAATAGCTGTAGTATTTGATGATGAAATAGATACAGCAGGATCAATGATAGAAGCTGCAAATATACTAAAAGAATTTGGCGCAAGAGAGATTTATGCAGGTTGTACACATGGAGTTTTATCAGGACCAGCAATAGAAAGAATTAAAAACTCACCATTTAAGGAATTAGTTATAACAAATACAATACCACTTCCAAAAGAGAAAGAATTACCACAAATAAAAGTACTATCAATAGCACCTTTATTTGCAGAAGCAATAAGAAGATTAAACGAAAATAAAGCAATGGGAGATTTATTTGGTCAATTTATGTAAAAATAATCCTTGACAAACTGTAAATCGCGGTATATAATAGAAAAGCAAATTAAATGTACACTGGAAGGGGGGAGTAATAATGTCAGAGGTAAAAGTTAATAATGGAAACATAGAAGATGCTCTAAAAAGATTTAAGAGACAATGTGCTAGAAATGGAGTAATGCAAGAGGTTAGAAAAAGAGAACATTATGAAAAACCTAGTGTAAAGAGAAAGAAAAAATCAGAAGCAGCAAGAAAAAGAAAATTTTAATAAATATAAGGAGATGTCATTTCGTGACATTTCTTTTTTTGTTTTTTTAAAAAATGTTTCAAAACTTTCTATCAGTAGACTTAAGTTAAGTACACTTTATAAAATTTATATATAAGGACAGCTTTAGCAGATATAAAATTATAGTTCTAAAAGTAGTAAAATTAAATTTTAGGAGGATTTTATTATGGTAAAGATACTTATCACAAAGAAGGAGATTATTTCGTTCCTGACTTATATTTAGAGAAAGAAGATTATGAGAAAAATTATATTATTGGAAAATATGGTCATTTAAGATTAGAATATTTAAAAAATTATAAAAATGCTGAATATATAATAATGTTTATGAATAAAGCCTTAAGAAAACATATTGTAGAAACTGATAAACAGGCTAAAAGAAGATTTGAAATACTCATGAAACAAATGCTAGAGAAAAATCCTATTTATGAAAACTTAAAAAATATTGACTCTTTAAAATGGACTGGTCTTATGAATAATTACAAACATTCTGCTGAAGAATTTGTATTACAATAACTTATTTATATATAATTGAGTTTTGTAGACTTCATTTTAATAAAGCCACCCGAGAAACGGGTGGCTTCGCTCTTAGATGCCAAAAATCTCGTACAATGCTTCCAATCTCTCGCTGTCCCACTCGTCGAATTTTTCTCTTGCAACAACCGCTTTGCCATTCTCCCATATGCTGCTAGAGAAATCTTTTTTTCTAACAAAGCAAAGGCAAGTTTTGTTACCTGCATATGTCTCAAGATGTACTTCAAACCATACTCGATTCTTGGTATTTCGTACATATTGGACATAATCAATGCCTGTTACGGGATGACAATACGGATTTGGACTACAATTAGGACACTCTTTCATAAAGAGCCGACGGACTGCTTGCCTATAAAGAGCTGATTTGTTCATCATTTGTACCTCCAATTATGAAAATACTTATTTCAACAATGATACATTTTTATACTGTATCTATGTCTTATTTAAATTATACAACATTTTTAAAGAAAAAGCAACTCTTGTATTATGTAATCCTGTTCACTCATTAGTTAGCCTTTAAGCAGTTTATTATTTGTTTCTGTTAATATTTCCATTTGAGAAATAGCAATCTTATTCAATTTGATAAGTCTTTCAGATTGTTTTATACCCTCATTTATATATATTGAATTTACATTTTCTAAATTAGCTAAACAAATTAGTTCATTTATATTTGCATAGTCCCTTATATTTCCTTGCTTATTTGGATTCTTATCTCTCCATTGTTTTGCTGTCATTCCAAATAATGCCATGTTTAAAACATCAGCCTCTTCTGCATATACTATGCTAGTTTCGTATTTAGTAAGTTCTTTAGGAATTAAATTTTTCTTTATTGCATCAGTATGAATTTTATAATTTATTTTTGACAATTCTCTTTTGGCATCCCAGCCTAGTTGCTTTTGTTCTTCTGCTTTTAGTCTTTCAAATTCTTTTATTAAAAGTAATTTGAATTTTGGACTTATCCACATACCAAATTCAAAAGCAATATCTTTATGAGTATAAGTTCCACCATATCGTCCTGTTTTTGCAACAATTCCTATGCTATTTGTTTTATTAACCCATTCTTTAACACTTATTTTATAACTATTTAATCCTGCTTGACTTTTAATTATGGCAAATTCGCCATAATTAAAATTAGGATTGTGTAATTCTTCCCAAATTCCTAAAAATTCTATTGTGTTTCTATTTCTTAACCAGTCTGAAATAAAGAAATCTCCATCTTTTGATTTCAGCATATCAGTTAATGAAATATAATCTTTATCATTCATATTATAATATGTAATTTTAGTATCTAAAACATTTAATTCTCTCATAAACTCTCCTTCATATTAAAGAACTTTTGTTTGATTGCATAATATTTTAATGTTGGTGTCAATAAAAATTTAAAGTTTAATTGGCATTTACATTAAATTGTGATATATAATATATGTATTTTTTATACACTGAAAAATTAAATAATAATGACATTACACATAATGAGCTACTTGGGAGAATCCATTAAGTTGGGTTCGCAGTCTGGGTTTAACTCGTTCCGCCAAGCCAAACAGTGCTGGTTTTAGAAATATATAATGCGTCCAGTAAAAAATATTATGGCAGGAAATGTGCAAATAAAATTAGTGTAAACTTGTTTTTAAGCTAGTTTTATTTGTCATTCCTGTCTTTTTACTATGCAAAAAAACTATATAGATATTACACTATATCCTCGTAAAGCATAGCAAAAAGATACTGAAAAACAATATTTGAATGGAAATGAAAATATTATTTTGATTTGGCGAATTCAAACATAAATTATCTATCGCAAGATTAGATGATTTATGAGCCCTCCGCTAGGAGCCCACCTCACTTTGCAAAACGAAGTTTTGAAAGTGTAATAGTGGGTTACACACTTTCGTTAGAAAGTTATGTAACAGCTCATTTCTTTAGTGTACTTAACTGAAGCGTTCTCCCTATTAACACTTGAAAATTTTTTGAGAAATGCCTTGTATAAATCGGATTTATTATAGTATACTAAGATAGAAAAGAAAAAAGGAGGTTTTCATGGAATACAAGAAACAGGAAATAAAAAAGGGAATAAATTTACATTTAATAAAGACAAATAGCTTTAAAACAGACTTAATATCAGTATTTATTACAACGAAATTAACAAGAGAAAATGTAACAAAAAATGCAATACTTCCAATGATACTAAGAAAAGGAAGTAAAAATTTAAACAATATTGAAGAAATAAATAAATCACTTGAAGAAATGTATGGAGCAGAATTTAACTGTGGTGTAGATAAAACAGGAGATAACCAGGTTTTAAAATTTTATTTAGAGACTATAGATAATAAATATTTGCCAGAACAAGAAGATTTAATTTTAAAAGGTATAAATACTCTACTTGAGATAATTTTTGAGCCTAAAATAGAAAATAATGCCTTTAAAGTAGAATTTGTAGATACTGAGAAAGAAAAACTAAAAATAATAATTGAAGGAAAAAAAGATAATAAAGCAAAATATGCAACATTAAGATGTCAAGAAGAAATGTATAAAGATAAACCATTTGGATTATATAAATATGGATATATAGAAGATATAGATGGTTTAAATGCAGAAAATTTATATGAATATTATAAAAAACTTATAGCAGAATGCAAAATAGACATATTTATATCTGGAAATATAGAAGAAGAGAAAATAAAAGAGATAGTCTCAAAAAATGAAAATATAAATAAATTAAATGAAAGAAATCCAATATATGAAACAAAAAATATAATGTTAAAAAAAACAAATGAAAAAGAAGTAATAGAGACTGCAGATGTAACTCAAGGAAATTTAGTACTTGGACTTTCTATTTCAGAAGAAAGTAAAAAAGAAAAATATATTGCAGTAGTATATAATGCAATACTTGGAGGATCAGCAACATCTAAAATGTTTCAGATAGTAAGAGAAAAACATAGTTTAGCATACACTGCTGCTTCAAATTATTTAAGACATAAAAATAGTATATTCATAAGATGTGGAATTGAAATAGATAATTATAAAAAGACAGTAGAACTAATAAAAGAACAAATAGAAGATATGAAAAAAGGCAATTTTACAGATGAAGATATAATAAATCGGAAAATCAGTAATTGTATCAGTAGTAAAATCAATACCAGATGAGCAAGACACAGGAATAACATATTATCTAGGTCAAGAATTATCAGAGTACAAAATGACTTTTGAAGAATATGAAGAAGAGATAAATAAAGTTTCAAAAGAAGAAATTATGGATTTTGCAAAAAAAGTTAATATTGACACAATATATTTCTTAAGAAACTAATTAGTATTCTATAAAACTTAGATTTAGAAAGGATTAGATATATGAAAACAATAGAAAATAATAAAGTAAAAGAAAAACTTTATATAGAAAAATTAGAAAATGGTTTAACAGTTATGATTTTACCAAGGAAAAATGTTAGAAAAAAATATATAATATGTGGACCTAACTTTGGATCTATAGATAATAATTTTATAATTCCAGGAGAAAAAGAAAGTATAAAAATTCCAGATGGAGTTGCTCATTTTTTAGAACATAAAATGTTTGAACAAAAAAGTGGAATAAATAGTTTAGATACACTAACTGCTATAGGTGTAAATGCAAATGCATATACAACAAATGATCATACAGCTTATCTTTATGAAGCAACAGATAATTTTTATGATGCACTAGATGAATACATGAACTATATACAAAATCCATATTATACAGATGAAAATGTAGAAAAAGAAAAAGGAATAATTGCACAAGAAATAAAAATGTATGAAGACTATCCAGAATGGCAAGTATATTTAAATGCAATAAAATGTATGTATAAAAACTTTCCAATAAGATTAGATATAGCTGGAACAGTAGAATCAATATCTGGAATAACAAAAGAAATGCTATATAAATGTTATGACAATTTTTATACACCAGCAAATATGGCAATGGTAATATGTGGGGACTTTGAGCCAGAAAAAATATTAGAAGAGATTAAAAAAAGAATTACAATTAAAGAGAATAAGGAACTCCCTAAGAGAATATATCCAAATGAACCAGAAGAAATAGCACAAAAAGATATAGAAGTAAATATGAATTTAAGCAATCCTATATTTGCTATTCGGGATTAAAGATAAAGTAGAAGAAAATATGGTAAAAAAACATATAGCAATAGAAATTATATTAAATACTTTATTTGGAAAAAGCTCAAAAGTTTATAAAGAGCTAACAGATAGTAATATACTTCTTCGGAACATTAGATTTAGAATATGAATTTTCAAAAGAATATGCATTTATTTTAATTACAGGACAATCAAGAAATCCTAAAGAAGTTATTAAAAGAATAAATGAGGAAATAGAAAAAGCTATTTCAAACGGATTAAATGAAGAAGACTTTGAGAGAAATAAGAAAAAAATATATGGAGATTATATAACAGAATATAATAGTGTAGAAGAAAGTGCTAGAATGTTCCTTGCAGACTATTTTAAAGATATAAATAGTTTTGAGTATTTGGAAGAATATAAAAATGTGGATAAAAAATATGCAGAAGAAATACTAAAAAAAGTATTTGTATTAGATAAAGAAATTACATCAATAGTAATTTGAAAAAAATGTTACAAAATATTTACAAATGTATTACAAAGAAGAAAATCGCTGTCGAAAAACAAAATAAACTATAAAACTAGAATAAAAAACAAATAAAAAAGAAGAATTATGACAAACGAAAACAGCACCAAAAGCTAGAAAATAATTGACTTTGATAATCTTTTATGATATTTTATCATTAACGAAAGAAAACTTGGAGAAGCGGAGGAATAATGTATGTTAAATGAAAAAATATGTAAAAAAAGGGATGAATTAAACAAAAGTATAGAAGAGAAAAAAGATTATGAAGAAATATATAAACTAAGTGTAGAATTAGATGAACTAATAGCTGAATATTATGCTTTAAAAGTATAGAGAAAAAACAAATAAGAAAGAGCCGTGAGTAGCTCTTTCTTATTTGTTTTTTATACAAAATGTTCCATACAGGTTAGTATTGCAGAGTTTTTTATAATAACTTTTCCATATTCTTTTATTTTTCTTTCAAATAATTCTGAACTATTTACAAAATGTGCAAATTCTGTAATAGAAGAACATATATATGTTAAATTAAGAGAATCAGTATTTATATTAGTTAGTATCAAATAATAATTTGAATTATATTCATATAAATCAGAAGATTCAGCAAAATCAGAAATTTGATCTTCTTCCAATATATTACTTAAAAATGTACAAAAATCACAAAAAGTATTAAAAGATTCAAAAGAATATATAGTCTTTTCAAAATTTATACTTGGACTTTTTCTTTTTATATGTAAATGCTTTTTATTAGGAAGCATTTTTTCACTGTTATGTTCAAATTTAGTTATAGTAAGTACAAAATGCCCATCTTTAAGAGCTAAAGCCTCTATCATGATACGGCAATCATCAGTATTGAAACCAACTTCTTTCTCAGCTTTATCAAGCATATCAAAAAATATATCTTGTGATTCAATAGAATTAGACATAAAGGATTGAAAATCTATATTCTTTTCAGTCAAATCCTCTATATTTAAAGTAATTCTTATTTTATTATCAGTAAGTTTCTCAATTTTCATATTATATAAAAACCTCCATTCAAGCAACTAAATTTTGCTATGTATATTTATATTATACTCCTAATAATACAAAAAAGAAATAATAAAAATATGGAAAATTTATAAAGGTTTTCTTTAAACTCTTGAAAAATATTACAAAGCTGTATATAATATATACGGAAAAGAGAATTAGGAGGAATAAGATACATGGCAACAAAAGATAAAAATGCATGGATATTAATACTTTTTTTACTTGCTGGAATAGTACTAGGAGGGCTACTAGGAGAACTAGCAGCAAAAATAGATTTTTTATGGTTTCTAGGATATGGTAAAGACTTTGGACTAACAGAGCCATTAGTATTAGACTTAAGTGTTGTGTCACTTACCTTCGCGTTACAATTTAAAATAAATATAGCAAGTATCATAGGTGTTGCAATAGCAATATTCATATATAAAAAAAGTATACATTAATAAAAGTAAATAAAATATAGATTTTAGTATGGGGGTTCTAAAAAGAAAGGAAATAATAATGAGTTTAAGAATGAAGGAACTTCCAAGCTCAGAAAGACCATATGAAAAATTAGAAATATATGGTGCAAAAAAGTTATCAAATTCAGAACTATTGGCAATAATAATAAAAACTGGAACAAAAGAGGAAACAGCAATAACACTTGCACAGAAAATATTAAAATTAAATAAAGAAAAGGACATAAATGATTTAAGATTTTTACAAGGAATGACAATAGAAGAACTATGTGAGATAAAGGGAATAGGAAAAGTAAAAGCAATACAAATAATTGCGGCATGCGAAATTGCAAGACGAATGTCAATGCCAATAGAAATACAAAATATTAAAATAAAAAATTCACAAGATATAGCTGATTTACTAATGAATGAACTAAGATACGAAAAAAGAGAAATAGCAAAAGTGATACTTTTAAACTCAAAAAATATGATACAAAAAATTGTAGAACTATCTTTTGGTGGGACAAACTTTACAATGTTAGAACCTAAAGATGTATTATATGAAACAATAAAAGCAAACTCACCAAGAATAGTAATAGTACATAATCACCCCAGTCGGAGACCCAACTCCAAGTGAACAAGATATAGAAATAACAAGAAGACTAATAAGTTGCACAGATATTATGGGAATTATGCTACTAGATCACATAATAATTGCAGAGAATGGCTGTGAAAGTATTATGAAGTTTATATAATAAACAAAAGATATTAAAAACTTACAAAATGAAAGGAAGATTAAAAATGAAACTTTTTAATTTTGGTTCAAAAGATATTGGCATAGATTTAGGAACAGCAAATATACTTGTAACATTAAAGGGAAAAGGAATAATATTAAATGAACCTTCAGTAGTTGCAATAGATAGAAAAACAGGAAATATCAAAGCAACAGGAAGTGAAGCAAAAGACATGCTTGGAAGGACACCAGAACAAATAAAAGCAGTAAGACCCCTAAAAGATGGAGTAATTGCAGACTTTACAGCAACAAGGCTAATGCTTAAAAATCTAATAGAAAAGGTATCAGCTAGATACAAAATAGGAAGACCAAGAGTAGTAGTTGGAGTGCCATCAGGAATTACAGAAGTTGAAGAAAGAGCAGTTGAAGAGTCTGTAATGCATGCTGGAGCAAAAGAAGTATATTTAATTGAAGAACCTATGGCAGCAGCTATAGGAGCTGGGCTTGATGTAGCAGAACCAAGTGGTAACATAGTTGTAGACATTGGAGGGGGAACAACAGAAGTTGCTGTAATATCTCTTCGGAGGAATAGTAATAAGCAATTCATTAAGAGTTGCAGGAGATGAACTAGATGATGATATTGTAAATTATGTAAAAAAAGTATATAATACAGCAATAGGAAAAACTATTGCTGAAGAAATAAAAAAAGAAATAGGATGTGCAACTCCTTTAATGACAGAAAAGAAAATAGAAATAAAAGGAAGAGACTTAGGTTCAGGACTACCTAAGAACATAACAATTACATCTTCAGAAGTACAACATGCAATGGAAGAATCAATAGGAGATATAATTGATATAATAAAAGCAACATTAGAAAAAACACCACCAGAACTTGCATCAGATATAATGGAAAAAGGAATAATCTTAGCAGGAGGTGGAGCACTAATTGAAAATCTAGACAAATTAGTGAGTGAAAAAACAGGAATGCCTGTATTCATTGCAGAAGATCCACTAGATTGTGTAGTAAAAGGAACAGGGAAAACTTTAGAAGATTTAGAAAGACTAAAAAGTGTTCTAATAAATTCAAGAAAGAGAAGATAATTATTGTGAAAGGAAAGGGTTTAAGTGTATAAGAGAAAAACAGGAATTATAGGAATAGTAATTACAGTAGTCATATTAATTTTATTAGTATTTTTAACAAACCTTAAACTAGAAAGCCTTTCATACATAGAAAATGCTGTAAGCACAATAGTAATGCCAATACAAACAGGATATACTTACTTAAAAAATAAGGTTACTGGAAATTCAAGCTTTTTTACAAACATGGATAATTTAAAAACAGAAAATGAGGAATTAAAAAATAGAAATAGTGAACTAGAACAGCAATTAAGGGAACTAGAAATAATGAGAGCAGAAAATGACACATTAAAAGAATATTTAGGACTTACAAAAAAATATACAGATTATAAAGCTGTTCCAGCATATATAATAAGTAAAGATGTAAGTAACTATAGTAGTATATTTGTAATAAATGCAGGAAAAAAAGATGGAATAGATGTAAATATGACAGTGATTTCAGATGCAGGACTTGTCCGGATATGTAATATCTGTAACAGAAAGCACTGCAAAGGTTCAAACAATAATAGACTCAGCAAGCTCTGTTACTGCAAGTGTTAGAAATACAGAAGATAGCATAGTATGTAAGGGAAGTCTTGAGAAGCGGATTGCTTAGAGGTTCATATATACCTACATCTGCTAATATATCAGAAGGAGATGTAGTAGAAACATCAGGAATGGGAGGAATATATCCAAAAGGAATAACAATAGGAAAAGTAAAATCTGTTGAAAATACACTAAACCCACTTGATAGATATGCTCTAATTGAACCTGCAGTAAACTTTAGCAAAGTTGAAACTGTACTTGTAATAACAAATTAAAAGGAGAAATTTATAATAAAATATGAAAAAAACATTAACCATAATAATTTTATGTTTAACATTTATCCTTATATATCTTCTCCAAATAAACTTTTTTAATTGGTTTACAATAGCAGGAGTAAAACCAAATTTATTTGTTATATTAGCACTTTTTACAGGATTATATACAGGTAGAAAAATTGGTCGGAATAATGGGAATTGTATTTGGACTTTTAATAGATATATTAGGGAGTAATACAATAGGACAAACTGCAGTAATACTAGGAATAATCCGGATTTTTGCGGAGGATATTTAGATAAAAATCTATCAAAAGATAGTAAAATTACTGTAATATTACTTGTAATGGGAGCAACTGCAATTTGTGAAATATTTATATATATATATAAAGGTATATTATTAGAAATTAACATAGAAATGTGGAGATTTGCAAAAATTCTTGCATTAGAAATAATCTATAATGGATTAATTACAATAATATTATATCCATTAATGCAAAAACTTGGATATAAAATGGAAGATATTTTTAAGAATCCGCAAATACTAACAAGATATTTTTGAATTATTAAGAAGGAGATAAGGTGGATAAATATAGAAAACAAAAAATGCCTAATATAAAGTTAAGATTTAATACTTTAAGTGCTCTTGTATATATAATAGGAATAATACTCTTAATACAACTATTCAATCTTCAAATAATAAATGGAGCAACATATAGGGAAACTTCGAATACAAGACTTACAAGAGAAAGTACATTATATGCATCAAGAGGATATATATTAGACAGAAATGGAAATGAACTTGCAACTACACAAATGACATTTTCTCTTGAAATGTATAAAACAAAAATAGAAACACAAAGCTTAAATCAAACAATATTGAAAATGATAAAAACATTAGAGGCAAATGGAGATACTTACATAGACACCTTTCCTATAAAAATAAATCCAATAGAATATGATTTTACAAGTGATGAAAAAAGAAGTGCATGGCTTAAGAAAAATAATTTATTAGAAAATACAAATGCAGAAAGTGCATTTAGTTATTTTAAGAAAAAATATGATATAACAAATGAAAACGAAGAAGAAGCTAGAAAGATAATGGGAATAAGATATAGAATAACTTCAGAAGGGTATAGCTCAACCAAGTCACTTACAATATCAAGTAGTATAAGCAGACAAAGTGCATTAATATTTTCAGAACAAACAGACTCTTATCCAGGAATTACAGTAGGACAAAATGCAAAAAGAGAATATCCAAATGGAAAACTTGGATCTCATATACTTCGGGTATATAAATTCAATAACACAAGAACAGTATAAAGAAAATAAAGAAAAACGGATATACAATGAATGACATATATGGTCAAACAGGTATAGAATATGTATTTGAACCATATTTAAAAGGAAAAAATGGAATAAAACAAATAGATATGTCAGTAGATGGAAGTATTGCGAATGAATATATAGAAGAAGAAGCGATAGCTGGTTCAAGTGTAGTACTTACACTAGATGCAAATCTACAAAGAATTACAGAACAAGCATTAGAAAATACAATAAATGGAATAAGAAGTGGAGAATATGGTAAAAAGTATGAAGCAGATGCAGGAGCAATAGTAGTAATGGATGTAAACTCAGGAGATGTGCTAGCAATGGCAAGCTATCCAGACTTTGATCCAAATTCATTTGTAGGAGGCATAAATCAAGATGTTTGGAAAGCGTATAATGCAAAAGAAAATAGAGTGCCTCTTATGAATAGAGCAATAGCAGGAGCATATGCACCAGGATCTACATTCAAAATGGTAACAGCAATAACTGCACTTCAAACAGGAGAAGTTAGTATAAAAGAAAAAGTAAATGATACAGGAGTATATCCAAAAGGACATAACCCAAGATGTTGGATGTATACACAGTATCATAGAGGACATGGATACTTAAATATAACACAGGCAATAGAAAAATCATGCAACTATTTCTTCTATGAAATGGGAAGTAGAGTAGGGATAGATAGACTAGACGAATATGTATCAGCATTTGGACTTGGAAGCAAAACTGGAATAGAATTAACAAATGAAAGCGCAGGAAGTGTTGCCAGTCCAGCACTATCAAAAACAAAAGGAGAGACATGGACAATAGGATATACACTAAATGCTTCAATAGGTCAAGGAGATAATAACTTTACTCCAATTCAGATGGCAAGATATATAAGTACATTAGTAAATGGAGGAAAACAAGTATATCCAACCATTGTAAAAAGTATACTAAATGCAGATGGTACAGAAGTCTCAAGAGACGAAATACAAAAAAATACAAATGAAAGAATAGGAGAAGCTCCAAAAAAAGATGATATAGAAATATCAGAAGAAAACTTAAAAGCAGTATTAGAGGGAATGAAAGGGGTTACAGAAAATGGAGGAACAGCTTATAGAATCTTCAAAAACTTTAATATTGAAATAGGAGGAAAAACAGGATCTGCACAAACTGGAGTGTCTACAAACGCATGGTTTGCTGGATTTGCACCATATGATAATCCAGAAATTGCAGTAATAGTAATAATAGAAAACCGGTGGAGCAGGAACAATGGCATGTTATGCTGCAAGAGAAGTTATAGCAGAATACTTTGGAATGAATGCAGGAAATATAAATGAAAACTTAACAGCAATACCATATACAGAAACACAAAATTAAAGAAGAAAGGATGTATAAGAAAATGGGAAATGGAAAGCACAGTGAAGGAAAACATAGTGAAGAAAATAACAATATCAAAAGAAAAGGGGAGCTTGGACTTCATATAATAGAAAAATCATTCAGTAGAGATATAGAAGAAACATTAACAAAGCTATATAATGGTTCTTTGAGATCTGGAAATAGAGTGGAATTTGAAGGTAGTATAATAATACTTGGAGATGTAAATGCAGGAGCAGAAGTAATTGCAGAAGATCATATAGTAGTACTTGGAGAAATAAGAGGACTTGCTCATGCAGGAGCAAAAGGCAACAAAAATGCAATTATTGCAGCAAATGCAATAGAAGCACCTCAAATAAGAATAGCAAATATAGTAAAAGAAATAGAGAGACCAGAAAGCTTAGAGGAAATGTGGGATGAACCACTAAAAACAAAAGCATATGTAGAAAATAATGAAATAGTATTAGAATAAAGTAATAGATGGCTAGTAAATAGCCATCTATTTTTTACGATAACAAAAGCAAAACTAAAGAAATAAAAAGATTTTGATCCTTTACACCTTCAGTATAGAGAAAAAATATTAGAGCAATGAGTAAAATATCATCAAAAAATAGCTTTATTCCGAAGATTTCAAAAATTGGGTTAGAAGTGTCATTTGATTTCTTGTCATTTCCTCTATCTAATAGATTTTCACTTTCTACCTTTTGTGTTTTAGAATTAGAATCATTATTTTGTTTAAATGAATTCGTGTAAGGTGATTTCCCATAAGGTGGCATACGAAAATTGGGTCTTGGATAGAAGCGATATGGATAGAAATGATTATAATAATTTTCCATCATTTCTTTGCTTCACCTCCAGAGTTATTAAAGACTTCTAATACTTTGCTCATCCCAAAAAGCTTTATATATTGATCAACTTTTTCTTTTCTACTATCCTTCAAATAAGGTTTAAGAGACAAAAGTAGATTTGCTCTAGGATCATTGTTATTATTCATTTTCTCCATAATAGACTTCATTTTAAGGATAGTTTCAAAATCGATATTAGAGGTCTGATTATTAGAATTTTCATTTGAGTTACTATTAGACGATTCATTAGAACTATTGGAAGATAAAGAAGAAATAATATTCTTCATATCATCAGGGATATTACCTTCATTAATCATATTACCGAATCTTATTAAAAAGTTCGGACATGTCCTCATTATTCATAAAACCACCCTTTCTTTGCTATAAAACTTAATCTATTTTAAGTTGGAAAGCTTTTTCAAAATTTCTTCCTTATCCTTAGAACCCAGCATTTTAGAAGCTTGCATTAGCCCATTTTCTAAGTCCTTTTTATCCATCTTAGAAAGCATACTCATTAAAGCATTCATATCCATGTTATTATTATTCATTTTAAACCTCCCATATATTTATATGCTAATATTTACTAACATAGTATGCTAAAAATATAAAAGTGTTACAATAAAAAGATGACCTCGAAAGTGTTTCTACCCTAAGCAAAAAAGCAGAATGTAATATTTTTGTCATTAAAAAGTAAATAAAATTTAATAAAATAACTAAAAAAACAAAAGATAGCATCCGTAAAAGTAAAAAAGCTAGTTTAATAAAGAGTAAAAAAAGATACTTGCAAAAAAAGCAGAATATTGTAAAATAATTTAAGTAAAATAGTAAGATATTGTACTAAATAATATATTGTTATGAAAATTTGCAAAAAAAGGCAGAATTTACATAAAAAAAGTGAAAAAAAGCATTGAAAAATGTAGATAAATTTAGTATAATATTATATAAAAGTAACATAAATGTTTTTATTTCAAATTAGGAGGAATTTTCTATGGACAAGAAAATAGTAACAAAAGTAATTGCTGCAATACTTGCTTTTACTTTGACATTTGCAAATATAGCACTACTTGGCATTTATACCCAAGAAGTTTATGCTGCAAATGTTAATTTAGAAACACAAAATACAGCAGTAGAAAAAGCAAACATTGAGTTTGACGCATATTTTTTGAATGAAGGAGAAACAAAGCATAGCAAAGATATAGATGTAAGAGCTAACTCAGACAAACTATATTTAAAGCTTAAAGTGCTAGATGGTTATCTTGCAAATGCTACAGTTAAGATAGCAAATGCAAACTTTAAACTAAAACAAAATGAAGAAAAACTTGATTTAGTTCAAAGTATAGATACAGAAAATAGCGTTATAACACTAAATAAAATAGATAAAAATGAATCAGTAGTACTAGAAGTACCAATTGAGATGAACACTGATTCAAATTTTAGTGTAGAAAACTTTAATAAGGTAAGTAAAATTATATTAGAAGGTACATATGTAAATAGTAAAGCAAAAGAAACTAACATTTATAAAGAAATAGAAGTTTCTGCAAACATAAATGCAAAAGATATTACAGCAAATTTAGAAGAAAATGTTTCTAAATATGTACAATTTAATGTAAATGGAAACAAAGGAGTAATATTACAAACTATTATAAAATCAAATATAGCTGGAAATGTATTACCTGTTAAACAAACAGATATGAAAATAGAAATTCCTAGAATAAATGGAGTTGAACCAACAACAGTTGTATTATCTGCAATCTCCACAAAAGCTACAAATGGAGAAACAAACAAAACACTTACAAGTGAAGATTATGAATACAAAAATGGAGTAGTTACATTAACATTAGCTAATAACCAAAAAGAAAATGGAGCAATTTCTTGGGAGAAAAATTCTCAAGATGAACTTGCTTTAACTTGTGTGTATGGAGAAGAAGCAATAGTTAAAAATGCAAACATAACATTAAATGCAAGTGCAGATATCACACTATATAATAATGAAGCTTCAATTATAAAAGCTAATAAAAATGAAGTTGTAACACTTAATGAACAAATAGGAAATATAGTAACATTTGGATTAGAAACATCAACAGATAAATTTGAAAAAGGACAAATGTTAGTAGAAAATTCTCAAAATATATCATATGTAGAAACAATATCTTCAAATATAGGATATAGAGAACTAGTAGACAGTATAATAATAGATAGTAAAATAAACTATTTAGATGAAAGAAAAAATAATTATCCATCAAATGCAATATATACATATACAAAAGTAGACAGAGAAAAATTCATAGAAATGCTTGGACAAGATGGATATATCAATATATATGGAAAAAATGGAGAAAAAATTGCTACATTAAATATAGACAATTTAGAACACAAATATGAAACAGAAACTACATATATAAAAATAGAAACATCAAAAGCAAAATCAGAAGGAATATTAAAAATAGAAAATGGTAGAGAAATAAAGCCAGCAGAATATTCAGAAGAACAAACAAAAATGTTTAAACAAATGGAAGAAAAAATTTCAGCAAAAGTAATGAATAAAGAACAAGAATTATTAAATGATGAACAATCAAAAGTAGTAGAATTACTTGATCCTAGAACAGTAATTGAAACATCAATGAATAAAACAAACCTTTCAACAGTTGAAAATAATGAAAATGTTGAATTAAAAGTAGTACTAAACTCAAATGATGCAAGCAAAAGCTTATATAAAAACCCAAAGTTAACAGTAGAATTCCCTTCATATGTAGAAACATTATCAGAAGGAAAAATAGGTTTATTATATGAAGATGAATTAAAACTTGGAAAAGTAACAATGTTCAAAAATGAAGAACAAAAAGTTATAGTAGAAATTCCTCTAGAAGGAGAACAAAGTACATTTAATACATCAGCAGTATCAAATGGAGCAACAGTAATTATAAATGGAAACTTAAAAGTAAATGAACTTGCACCAGCAATAAATGATGAAGTAAAAGTATATGTAACAAATGAAAATGAGACAGTATATGAAACAGAAGAAAATGGAAGAGGAATAAGTAAAGCACCTATAAAATATGCTGCACAAAATAAAGTAATAACAAGAAATACAATATCAGGATATAATAATCAAAATGCAGAAATAAAAGCACAAGATGAAAACAAAACAGCAATAATTTATGCAAAATCAGAATCAAAAACAGCTACAGTAAAAATAGATGTAGTTAATAGTACATCTAATGAAATAAACAATGTAGTAATACTTGGAAGAATACCATTTGCTGGAAATAAATCAGTAGTAACTGGAGAAGACTTAAATAGTAAATTTACAGCAAATATGGTAAGCGAAATAAATGCTACATATGGAATAAGCAAACAAGATATAAAAATATATTATTCAGAATCAGAAAATGCAAATACAGATCTTTCAGATAAAAACAATGGATGGGTAACATCTTTAGATTTAGCAAAAGTTAAATCATATTTAATAGTAATAGGAGATAGAACAGTAAACTTTGGAGACAGAATGTCTTTTGAATATAATGTTCAAATACCAGAAAACCTAGAAGGAGATCTTGGAACATACAGCACATATGCAGTATATTATAATGAAATACAAAAAGAAGCTGAAAGTGACCAAGTAACAAATGTAAAAAAAGAAGAACAAGCAAGCACAGTTGGAGTAAAAACAGAGAAAGTAGAAGTATCACAAGGAGAAGCAGAAGCACCAGTAATAAATCCAGAGGATAAACAAGAAGAACAAAAACCAGCAGATTATACAACATTCAATAAAGATGAATTATCAATATATATAAATAGAACAGGAACAAAAAGAGAACAAATTACAAATGCAGATACAGTTAAAGAAGGAGAATATATAGATTATACTGTACAATTAAGAAATCTGTCTCAAACAGACACAATGACATTTGATATGGTAGCATACAAAGAAAACGGAACATTCTATGGAAAAGGTATAGTAGGACCAGATATTTATGGAAATGACCTTCATGGATATAAAGAGTTAGAAGATGAAACATTAAAAGAAAGAGTAACATTAAAACCAGGAGAAGTTTTCGAATATAAATATTCTGTAATACCAAATAAAGGTACAGCTGGTTCTACATTAAAGAGTTCTATAGCAGTAGAACAAAATGGTAATAAATTAAATGAAATAGCTCTAGTAAACCAAATAGAAGAGGGAAAACTTAAATTTGATGTAACATATAATAGAACAGAAGAAACACCAATATATTCAAATGATAAAATGCCAATAGCAATGCAGGTAACAAATATTACAGATGAAACATTATCAAATGTAAAATTAACAATGGTTTTACCAGAAGATTTAGAATATACTGAAAATTCAGAATATGGTGAAGTAAATGAATATAATTCAATAAAAGTTAATGGAAAAACAATAGAAATAACAATAAATTCACTAGAAGCAGGAAAAACTTCAAAAATATATATTCTTACAACAACAAAAGAGTTACCAAAAGAGCTTGAAGAGAAAGAGATAAGTATATATGCAGAAGCAACTGTTGGAAATGAAAAAGCTTTATCAAATACATATACAAATACTATAAATCAAGTAAAAACAAATGTAAAAGCAACATTTACAGCAAGCTCAAATAGAGAATGGGCAAATCACGGAGATGAAATAATATATACATTAGTTGTAGAAAATACAGGAAGTATAGAAGAAAGAAACTTAACAATAGAAGATAAGTTAATGGCAGGACTAAAAGTAAAAGACTATACAATAATATATCCAGATGGAAAAGAAGAAACAAAAGAAACTTCATATCAAAATGTAAATATAACAGATTTAGTCTTAAAACCAGGAGAAAAAATTACAATAAAAATAAAAGTAATAGTTGATGAAGATATAGCAACAAAATATTTATTATCAAATTATATGACTATATCAGGATATACATTTGATACATTTAATACAGATACAATTTCATATAAAATAGACTTTGAACATGGAACTGAAAAACCAGAAGAACCAGAAGAGCCAAAGCCACCAGTTGACCCAGAAGATCCAGAAGAACCAAAGCCACCAGTTGATCCAGAAGAACCAGATGATCCAAAACCACCAGTTGACCCAGAAGATCCAGATGATCCAAAACCACCAGTTAAAGAAACATATGCAATATCAGGAACAGTTTGGAATGATGCAAATGCTGATGGAAAAAGAGATAATGATGAAAATGTAATACCTGAAATGACAGTAATGCTTATGGATAACCAAAAATATGAATTTGTAAAAGATAGCTCTGGAAAAGAAATAACTGCAAAAACAAATTCAAATGGAGTATATAAATTCAGTGACTTAAGTGTAGGAGAATATATAGTAGTATTTATGTATGATACAAATCTATATATGCCAACTTCATATCAAAAAAATGGAGTTCCAGAGACACATAACTCTGATGCTATAAACGGAAATGTAACAATAAATGGAATAAACACAAAAGTTGCTGTAACAGATATTATAAATATAAAACAATCAAATGAGGAACACATAGATTTAGGACTTATAACAGCAAATAAATTTGACTTAAAATTAGACAAGATTGTAAATACAGTAATAGTACAAAATAAACAAGGAACAAAAACATATACATTTAAAAACAATAAAACTGCAAAAGTAGAAATACCATCAAAATACATGGCTGGTTCAAACTTAACAATAGAATATAAAATAAGTGTAACAAATGAAGGTGATGTTCCAGGAAAAGCTACAAAGATTGCAGATTATATACCAAAAGACCTAACATTTAGTCCAGAAATAAACCCAGAATGGTATAGAGGAACAGATGGAAGTATTTACACAGAAGAACTTGCAAATACAGTAATAAATCCAGGAGAGACAAAAGAAGTTACATTAGTACTTACAAAAGTAGTAAAAGAAGCTGCAGCAGAAACAGTAAATAACTCAGCAGAGATTTCTACACATTATAACAGTTTAGGACTAGAAGATATAGACTCAAAGCCAGGAAATAATGCACAAAAAGAAGATGATCAAAGTAGTGCAGATTTAATCATAACAATTAAGACAGGTGTATTAACATATACATTAATAGTTCTAGGAATTGCAGGACTTGTTGCAATTGCAGGACTTGGAATATATTTAATAAAGAAAAAAGTCTTAATAAAGAACATATAGAGGAAAGGAGGTAAAACGAAATGGAAACAAAAAGTAAAAGTATAGTAAGCAAAATAATAATCTTTATAATGCTTTTTATGACAATACTTTTAGCAAGTACAAGTGTACATGCTTATGATATATCAGCATGGGTAGCAGCTGGAGGAGAAGCAGTTCCTGGACTTGTTGGTGAAATGAAGGGAAACATAGGAAAAACACCAAATTATGGAGCTTTTGGTAGAGATGACTATACAAATGGTGTACTAAAATATAAACATTTCCTATGTGCTGATTATGCTGGACAATCTTTCACAACAACAGTTAAATTGCATGGTGTAATAGATATAAATTCAGATTATAAAAGTTATAAAAAACCAGAATTAACTTATTCAGGAGGAACTGAAACTGCAAACAATAAAAAATGGTCATTTTTAGCATATGTTGCTTGGGCAACAGATTCTGATGAATATAATGCTAGCCCACTTACATGGAATGGACACTGGTATAGTTGGTATAGCAAAATGAACGACCTTTGTAATGGAAGAGTTACTGGATGGACTACTTCTTGGGCAGGACATACAGTAGCTGCATCAAATACAGAAGCAGACGCAAATGCATATGCAGACTTTGTAGACCAAATAGAAGATGATGGAAAATTTATATCAGCAAGTGATACAACAGCAGAAGCAACTAATAAAGATGAAGTAAAATTTAATTTTGATAAATTAATAGTAGATAAACATAAATATTCTAAAGATAAAGTTGGTACAGATCAAGAAATTACAATAACAGTAACAGCACAAGATGGAACAACAGCAACTATTAAGGTAGACCAAAAAGGAAGTGAAGTTACAGGAACAGGTGGAGTACATATAAATGGAACTGCAGCAGAATCATTAAAACTTGAAAACTTAGATAGAACAAACTGGACAGTTAACTGGATAAATGGAGCAATAACAGAAGATAACCAAATATCAACAGTAAATGTTAAATCATCATTTAAATCTTACCGTGGTGTTATAGCAATATTTACACCTCCAACAGTAGGAAAGGATCAAGGTAGATTCTTAGTTGGTGGAAAATGGCAAAGACAAGAAGATGAAGTTACATTTACAGCAACACCTAGTGGAACTACAGACCTTGAAATAATAAAATGTTGGATAGGAGACTATGGAACAGATTTTGATTATCGTAGCTCTAGAGTAGATATCCAAGTATTAGTAGAAGGAAAAACACCAGATGGAACAACAGTATATTCAGAGACACATACAATTTCAAAAACAGGAGACGATGTTTGGAAATTAAAAATAACAGATTTAGAGAAAAATCATGCTGACTCAAGTGGAGTTTCTAAACCAATTACATATACAGTTACAGAGTTAACAACTATGCCTTCAACACCAGAAGGATCATATACATCAGAAGTATCTCCTGTAACAGGTAATGTATGTAAAATTAAAAATACATTTACAAAAACAAAAACACCACCACCTCCAGATGGAGAGCCACCAATAATTGAGATCAACAAATTAGATGAGATGTTTGATGATCTTATAGGAGCAACATTAGGAATTACAGTAGATGGAGCAAAAATCGTAAGTGTTACATCTACTGCTGAAGACCCAGATTATACAGTAACATTTAAAGAAGTAATAGAAAAAGATTCAAAAATGCAAGCAGATTTTGATGCACAAAATGCAGTAGAATTATTTAACTACAAAGAACAAGGACCAGTAGGGGAACTACCAGATCAGATATATGAAGACTTAAAAAATGAGCTAAGAGGAAAACTATATGCAAAACTTGCAGAAGATGGAAGATATCAACAAGACTTACAACATTCAAGTGCTGGCTCATATCCAGTACAAGTAGGATGGGATCCTTATTGGGGACCACAATATATATGGTATTGCAACTATTGTGGATCAATGGAACCTTGTTTTGAAAAACAACAAGCAGCAATAAGAATTCAAGAAGCACATCAAGCAATAGAAGATTATATAAATAACACATGTACTAAAGACCATATATTAAAGAGCATGGATGAAAAACAAGATAAAGATTGCTATGTACCACATTATAATTCTCCATTAGTTGTAGACTTCTGGTACTCAGTATGGACAATGTATCAAAGATACAGTTCTACATATGTACATTTAAATGATTTAGCAGCAATATATACAACATTAACAGGAGAAATGGTAATAGAAATTACAGAGGAAAATGTACCAGCAAATTACTTAAAATGGGCTAATGATAATGAAAAATACTTATACATGAACTGGCAAAAAGGAAAGATATCAGGCGTACATTATGACCCAGATGATAATGATAGTCGTGAAATAGAATATAAGATAAAAGACTCTACAGAAACAGCATTAGATGGAGCAAAAACAGAGTCATGTGAAAATAACATGACATGGAGCCTATTATCAATAATTGCATACAATAACCCAGACGAAATAGTTATAGACCTATTAAAATACTTAAAACAAGGAACAGGAGAAAGTCCTCTTGCAAATGTACAAATAAAAATAAAAGTAACAATAGAAGAATTACTAGATGGTGGAGGATATAGAAACGACGAACATGAATTTACAAAAACAACAGATGGACAAGGAAAACTATATATAACAGCAAAAGAATTACAAGATGAATTAGGAATAGATGTTATCCGCAGATGGACAGGAAAGATGGAATTTGAGATTACTGAGATAGATACAGGAAATCCAGATGTATTAAAGTGGATGTGGGATAATAACAAATTCTTACACAATTTCGAATTTAAAGATGGACAAATAACATGTGGTAATCCATATGATCCAGATGATAATGACAGCCGTGAATTACAATTCACTATAAATAATGGAAAAACAGCAGATTTAGAAGGAAGCAATGGAAAAGGACTAATATCAATAACTGCTTATGACAATAAAAAAGAAGATGTACTTAAATTCACAAAATTTGCTGAGCTTGCAAATGGAAATGGAAGCGTAACACAAAATATGGCAGGAGTAACATTCACATTTAATATTGAAACACAAGAACTATTAGATGGTGGAGGATACTCATCACAAAGTGCAACATATACAAAGACTACTGATGGCAGTGGAATGATTACAATAGGTTCAGAAGAGTTACAAAAAGATCTACACATAGATGTTATAAGTCGCTGGATAGGTAAAATGAAAGTAACAATAACAGAGGTTGATTTAGGTCAATTTGCAGATACTTATGAACCATGGTTTGCAGGAAGATCATTTGAAGTTGAATTTAATGAAGGAACTGCAACTATCACATCAGAAAGTGAAGGACCAGGAGAAGATGCAATAGTTGAAACTACAAATGGATACTATGTACTAATCTCTGGATATGATACACCAAAACAAGCACCACAAATAATAATCAAGAAAACAGATTTTGCAGGAACAGCATTAGAAGGTGCAATATTTAGTGGAAGAATCACAGCAAGTAATGGTGGAACAGTAACATTTGAAAACCGCAGAACAAATGACGCAGGAGAAATTATACTTAAAGCAGAAGATTTAAGTGGATTACAAATAACAACATTAAATAGATGGACAGGAACATTAACAGTTGAAATTACAGAGTTAAAAGCACCAGATAATTATGTTATAATTAATGGAACAATAACAGCAACAATAACATTTACAAATGGTCAAATTACAGATCAGACAGTATCAGGAACAGCAGTAGAAGGTGGAATTTATGCAACTTCTTATGCAGATGGACAAGGATGGCAAGGAAGCTCACCATCAGTTACAGTAGTTGTAAAGAATAGCTTTGATAATAGACTAATAATAAGAAAAGTAGATGGAGATTCAAACTATCAAGATTACTTAGATGGAGCTGAGTTCCAAGTAAGAATAAATCCAAATGGAATAGGTAGTGCATTTGGAGCAGACTGGACAACAGTACCTACTCAAGGAAATGGGTATTTTGATATAACATATTTAGCAGAAAACAAAGTTGGAGACTTAGGAAGATATACAGGAACATTAGAAGTACAAATAAGAGAAGTTCGTACACCAAATGATTATGTACCAGATGATAGTATATTAACAGTATATATAACATATGCTAATGGATATTACAGAGGAACAAGCTACAAAGATGAAAATTCTAGAATAAAACTAGATGTAGGTGAATCTGATGATAAGACAGATATAACAATAGCTGTTAAGAATGTACTAAAAGACTTAGAACCAATCTATATACAAAAAGTAGATAAGACTACAGGAATGTCAATGTCAGGAGTTAAGTTTGAAGTTACAATTGCAAGAGAAGACTTTGATGATAGCACAATGGATATAATGAATAAAGAAATAAAAGACGGTAAAACTAAAGACAGAATATCAACATTCACATTTGAAACAAGTAAAGACGGAGAACTAGCAATAACACCTGAAATGCTTAAGAAAATTAATGTAGAAAATGGATATACTGGAGAAATATATGTAAGAGTTAAAGAATTAAGTACAAAAGATGGATATAAACCAGGTGGAGTAACTTATGTATGTATAAATTATGTAAATGGAAATATCCAAAAAGATGGTACAAGAGTAATTAAAGGAGATGCAGAACTTACATATAAAAACCAAGATAATAGAGGAACTATAAAGATAACAATAAATAATACATGGGAATTCCCAGATATTAAGATTGTAAAAGAGACATTAACAAATGGTGAAACATTCACAATTGAAGATGTAAGCTTCTTTATACAAATAATAAGAGACGGACAACATCGTCTATCATATGCAGGAAAAGCTAATAAAGAAGGTCAAATTGTATTTGATAGTGAAGAATTAGAAACAGAATTAGGAGTAAATGGATCATATACAGGAGAACTAATAGTATTTATTAGTGAAACATATGTCGGAGAAAAAGCAGTATTATTACCAGAAGAA
The DNA here is from genome assembly GCA_022799935.1 of Clostridia bacterium. Classification (GTDB taxonomy): domain Bacteria; phylum Bacillota; class Clostridia; order TANB77; family CAG-508; genus JAAWPK01. The sequence continues at coordinate 34,565 of JAAWPK010000001.1, read as the reverse complement.
GTAACAGTTACTCTAACATATGAAAATGGTAGATTAGTAAAGAGCTCAACATCAAATGAAACACATTCATCAATAGTAGATAATGGCTCAGAAGTTCTAATAAAAGTACTTGATGCAATAGAGAAAATACCAGACAACTTAGTACTTGGAGGATATGTATGGCAAGAACTTGCAACAACAAAGAGTGCAGGAGTACTTAAAGATGGTTACTATACAAAGGCAAGTGAATCTGAATATTCAGACTTAATGTTATCAGGAATAGAAGTTGGACTTTATACAATAGACGAAAATGGAAACTTAACACTTGCAGAAGTATCAAGTGGTTCTACAAACCCAACACTTACAGATGTAAATGGTTACTATGAGTTTGAAGTACCAGAAGGAAACTATATAGTTAAATTCGTATATGATGGACAAGAATATGAAGATGCAGCACTAGATACAAGTAAATACAATGATAGGGAAAAATGGGCTTCAAGAGGAACTGAGCTAAATGGAAATGAAGAAGCAAGAGAAACAAGAACATATACAAACCATATATATAGTGAAATTGGATCATATCCAGCAAACTATAAAGTAGGAAAATATGTATTTGGAGAAGTTGAAAATAGATATTTTGCAATGGATAATACAGGAGTTTACAACATTGCATATAGAGCAGCTGAAATAAGTGATGTATTTGAAAATGTTTCAAAAGAAATGAGAAAATACTTAGCAGAACACGGATACATGAGAGACATAAGTGATTATGCAGCTGTATATAGAAATGTAGTTAAAAACTACTATACAGATGGAAATAACTTAAAAGATCCTGAGATATATAACAAACTACAATTTGTATTTGACTCAAGAATAAATGCTTATGCAGGAAAAGTAACATTAGATAGAGAATTAGACACTACAAGAGGATTATATTCATACTCTAAGACTTGTGATCTAATGGAATATGATAAAGAAAATGATATTTATTCATATAAATATATAAACTTAGGAATCATAGAAAGAGATAAGACAGACTTAACACTACATAAAGATGTTAGTGAAATGACAGTATCTATAAATGGATATGATACAACTTATAAATATGATGAAAAACTTGGAACATATAAACAATATATTTATGAAGAAGATTATAACTACTATGGAAATGGAAATAATCCAGGAGGCTTAAATCCAGATGGAATAGCACATTATGATGATAAACCAATAGAAGTTTACTTAAAATATAAAATAACAGTACAAAATACAACAGAGACATTAACAAAACTTACAGAGATTGTAGATTACTTTGATTACAGATTTGGATACAAAGATGGATATAGAACAACATCAGGAAGAGAAATTGCAGGATTAGAAGTATACAGAAATGGACAAAATATAACAGATTCTGCAAGAGTAGAAGGAGGAAGCAAATATATCAATGCATCTGAAATAGGACTAAATGGTTCAGACGGCAAATATCAAGATTTATATGTAACATTTAAAGATGGACAAGAACCAATGCTAGGAAATAGTAATGATGTAGTTGACATCTATGTAACAATAAAACTTGGAGAATCAGGAGAAGATGCTAAAATAAAATCTACTTATGATGGTGGAAAAGCAGCAAAAGACATATTATTTGATTTCCTACATAATCCAGATCATCCAAATGATGATGATAATAATAATGTAATGCTATCAGCATTTAACTATGCAGAAATAAATGGATATAAGACATTTGAAAAAGATGGATCAGAGGGAGGATTCCTAGATGCAGATTCTAAACCAGGTTCATTCATAGTACATGACTATGATGTGGCTAGAAAAGAATATGCAGAAGCTTATGCAAATAGAAGACAAGACAAAGATAGATATGTTAGAGCACTAGAAAAACTAAATGAAGTTCGTCAAGATGATGCTTGGGGAGTACTAATGCAATTAGAAAATAACCCAAATGGAAGCAGTAATCCAGATGATCCAAATGGATATTATCATAGAACAATGAAAGGTAATGTTTGGGAAGCTGTAACAGATACAGTTCACACATCTACAAACCTATATAATGATGAATTATTAACATATATTGAAGCAAATGGTGTAAATGGAATAATAGTAGAACTTGTAGAACTAGCACCAGATGGAGCACAAGTAGTTAGAGCAAGAACAGTAACAGATGGAGAAGGTAACTACCAATTCAAGAATTATATTGCAGGAAATTATACAGTAAGATTTATATATGGTTCAAATGGTGGAACAGAATACTATGATGAACAAAATGATAGAATAAGAGCAACAACAAACAATGACCATACAAATGCATATGGAACATACTATGGAATAAATGGACAATACTATCAATCAACTAAGGCAAACCCAGAAACTGATTTTGTAAAATATTGGTATGCAAAATATACAGGAGAAAGAGATAATCCAACATATGAAGCTTCATCAAACCCAGGAGTTGTAGGAGATAAGAATACTGAAAGATATTCAGACGCTTATGATGAAGTAAATGCTAGAATAAGACAAATAGACGCTAGAACAGCAGGAACTTCAGATACAATAAGAAACGGAGACGAAAGAGCAGAAGTTAATAACTCTTGGTCATGGAACTATGAGTGGAATGGTGTTGAAAATGTACAAAAAGTAGCAGATAAACATACAGACCAAATTGAAGCTTATACATCTACAATGAACATTGAAATAGAGTATACAAAACAAGAGATACAAGGTAACCAAGGTTCAGACTTCTATAGATATGAAATATCTGGAGTAGACTTTGGTGTAACACCAAGAGCAGAATCAGACCTTACAATAGATAAATATGTATCAAATGTTAAGTTATACTTACAAGATGGTACAAAACAACTAGATGTTTACCTAAATGAAAATGGTTCAGTAAATAGATATGAAAATGATGCAATTTATCAAAATATAGTAATCCCAACAACAGGAAGCCAATCATTTAGAGATGGATTATTAGAAGTACTATTTGATGAGCAATTATTAAATGGTACAACACTTGAGATAACATACACAATAACAACAACAAATACAGGTGAATCAAATACAATAACATACTTCTATGAAACAGAACCAACAAGTGGAGATGTAAAACCAATAGCACTTGCATACTATAATGGACATAGAGAAAATCTAGAAGGACTAGTATACTATGAACAAGATAGACAAGCAGATGGAATTACAAAACCAATTGTAAACCATGATACATTAGAACATTACAGAGTAGCAAATGCAGCACATGACTTAGGAATAGATGTAAGAACAAGAGCAGCAAATATCGTAGATTACATTGATCCAGCTCTAAACTTCACACAAGTAAATAAAGAAGGACAAGCAGTAAACCCTGACTGGGAATTAACAACAACAGATAGCTTTAATACAACAAGAAAAGGTAATACTGGAATAATGGATAAATATAACACAATAATTAGAGCAAAAGGTGGAAAAACATACGATAATTACCTAACATACTTATCAGAATGTTATAGAGGTATACAAAATGAAAAATATGATAATGCTACAGATAATTGGTCAGAATTATATAGACCTTTACTAAAAGATGAAAGAAATATAACAACACTTACATTATCTAAAGTCTTAGAGACAACAAGTACAGATACAAACGATTATGAATACTCTAACTTAATTGAGATTTCAAAACTTGAAAACTATGCAGGTAAAGCAATAAGAATGGAAGGATATGACATAACAGGTGTAGGACATCCAGAAACATCACAAATAAGAACATTAGAAGAGATAGAAAACTTAGAGGATGGATATGGAAATAGAATAGGATACAAAACACTTGGAACATCTAAATCAGAGACAATAAGTATCCATGCACCAACAGGATTAAGCATAGCAGAAGAAGCTCAGTCAAACTTAAGTATAGTATTAATAGTACTAATAGTATTTGCAACTGGTTTAGTATTAATCAAAAAATTTGTACTAACACCTAAAATAAAAGAGTAATTATCATAAGACATAAAAAACCCTAAAAAGAGGAAGCAAAAGCTTCCTCTTTTTGTATGAAGATATATATAATTTTCGAAAAAATGTTCGATTTTTCTTGCGTTTTGTTTAGTTTTGTTATATATTTATAAACATAGAAATGAGAAAAAGCAGAGTGCGTTGCCACCTTTTAACTCTTTGATATTTACATATACTACTCCAAAGCTTTTAGTTTTGAGATTGAATTATGGAGGTGGTGGTCTATGGCAAACAGTTTAATTTTAATAACTTATTTATTGTTTTACTCTTTAATTGGGACAGCGATCATAAGTATTGCCTTGTTCATCATCATACTGGTATTACTAAATAGGCAATAAAAAAATAAGTCATTCTGCTCCACTAAAGTAAATGACTTATTTTTCATTGGTGGTAGCCACTCTGTGGCTCTCATTTCTTTACTTAATAAAATTATACATTGTTTTTCTTATTTTGTCAAATTACATTTTAAAAAACTATCCAATTTACAAATATGAAACGAATATAGTAAATAGCAAAAGATATAATTTAAATTTTTAGTTCTTTGCTTGTAAGTTAAATTTTCTTTTTGTATCCATGAATTGTATAAATTTTCAAATCCTTGGAAAGACTAAACTTAAAAACTAAAAAGTGAGGCGAAAATTTTGAACATATCAGATATAAAGGGAATAGTACTAGATAAAGAACAATTAAAAAGCTACTTAGAAAATATTGCATCAGATCATACATTAAAACCGAAATCAGAAAAACAGACTTATCCTGTACCAGAAATGGAAAAAAACTTCGAATACATTACAAAAACCTATGATTTACTTAACTTGCATTTAAAACTTGGGATAAACATACATCAAGCAGGAGAATGGTTATTAGACAACTATTATGTTATAGAAGAGACAGTAAAAGAGGTAAGAAAAAACTTACCTCTTAAGAAATATATAGATTTTATAGGTATATCTTCAGGGAAATATAAAGGATATGCAAGAAGCTATGCATTAGCGTCAGAAATAGTAAATTTCACAGATGGAAATTTTAAAGGAAAAGAGTTAGAAGAATATCTAAGAAGCTATCAAAATAAAAAAACACTTAACATGGAAGAAATATGGGATATAAGTTTGTTTTTTAAGATAGCATTAATTGAAAGAATAAAAGATGTATGTACAAAAATATATGTATCTCAAATGCAGAAAATCAAAGTAGAAAGCATAATAGAAAGAATTATTGAAAATAAGCCAAAAGACGAACTAAAATTTAAAGTTCCTACATCTGAATATGCAAAACAGATACAAGGATATAGTGAGAATAAATATTCATTTATAGAATATATGTCATATAAGTTAAAAAAATATGGAAAAAATGGAATACCATATTTAAATATCTTAGAAGAAGAAATAAATAAACAAGGATTAAGCTTACAAGATGTGATAAAAAAGGAACACTTTGATATAGCATTAAAAAAAGTTGCTATAGGAAATAGCATAAAAAGTATTCATTCACTCCAAAGGATGAACTTTTTAGAGATATTTGAAAACATAAATGGAGTAGAAGAAATACTAAAAAAAGATCCAAGTGGTATTTATGAGAATATGGATTACAAGACAAAAGAGTATTATAGAAATAAGATAAAAGAGATTGCAAAAAAGACCAAAATATCAGAAATATATATAGCAAAAAAAGTAGTGTCACTTGCAGAGGGAAAAAAGGATAAAGAAGGACATATAGGGTATTATCTAATTAATAATGGAATAAAAAGCTTGTATGAGAGTTTGGGGCTAAAAAAGAAAAATAGAGAAGAAGTAAATAAAAGAAAAACTAATTTATATATTTATGGAATACTATTTTTGTCAATAGTTATAACAGTTTTACTAAGTATATTAATATACAAAAGTACTTCAAATATAGTATTTAGCATAATAGAAGGAATTATAATTTTTGTACCTATTATAGAAATAGTATTAAAGATTATACAGAATATTTTAAGTAAGTGTATAAAACCAAAGCTAATACCAAAAATGGATTTTAGTCATGGAGTACCAGAAGAGAATACATGTATGGTAGTAATACCAAGCATTATTTCAGGTAAAGATAAAGTAAAAGAACTTGCAGAAAAACTGGAAGTATATTATCTTGCAAATAAATCAGAAAATATATTTTTTACAATACTTGGAGATTGTACATCTAGTACAAAGGAAAAAGAAAAGTTTGATGAAGAGATAAAAAAATCAGGAATAGAAGAAATAACAAGGCTAAATAAGAAATATCCTAAAAATAATTTTCCAAGATTTAATTTTATATATAGAAAAAGGGTATGGAACAAGTTTGAAAATAGTTTTTTAGGTTGGGAAAGAAAAAGAGGATTGCTTTCTGAACTAAATGCATATCTTATGAATTCAAATGAGAAAAATACATTTTTGATAAATACAATGGAAGGAATAGAAAGACCAAATATTAAATATATAATTACACTAGATGGAGACACAAATTTATCTTTAAATTCAGGAATAGAAATGATAGAGGCAATGTCACATCCACTTAATAAACCTGAAATAGATGAAGAAAAAAATGTAGTAAAATCTGGATTTGGAATAATGCAACCAAGAGTCGGGATAGAACTTGAGGAAAGTACAAAGAGTATATTTACAGAGATTTTTGCAGGAGATCGGAGGAGTAGATTCTTATACAAATGCAATTTCAGATATATATCAAGATAATTTTGGAGAAGGAATTTTTACAGGTAAAGGAATATATGACTTAGAAGTATTTTATAAAGTTATGAAGGGCAAAATTCCAGAAAACAAAGTATTAAGTCATGACCTGCTTGAGGGCTCATTCTTAAGATGTGGATTAGTTTCAGATATAATGGTATTAGATGGATATCCTCGGACGGATATTTGGCATATATGACAAGATTTCTAAGATGGCTAAGGGGAGATATTCAGATACTTAGTTGGCTTAAGAGTAAAGAATTAAATAAATTATCTAAATATAAGATTTTAGATAATTTAAGAAGAAGTATAACTCCAATAACTGTAATGATAAATATTATATTTCTATCAGCTATAAAAATATTTGCAAAAGTAAATATAATGCCATACTTTATATTATCTATTTTAAGTCTAATAATATCTAGTATAATTGATATTGTAAATTATATTGTATTTAGAAAAGAAAATATAAAGGTTCAAAAGAAGTTCACAAAAAGGACAGAAGGAATAAGTGCAAGTATTTATAGGGGAATAATTGAAATTGCAGACCTTCCATATAAAACATGGACATCAATATGTGCTATAACAAAGACAATATATAGAATGACAGTAACAAAGGAGCATTTGCTTGAATGGACAACAGCAGAAGAAGCCGAAAAATCAAGTAAAAGAGATTTAAAATCCATATATTCAAATATGATTATAAATCCTATTTTTGGAATATTAGGTTTTATATTTTTGAAGTTTGTTCAAATAAATATAATAGCTAAAATATTTACTATTCTTCTTTTTATTTTATGGATTATAGCTCCTTTTATAATGTTTTATATAAGTAAACCAAAGAAAGATAAAAGTGGAATAGAAAAAATAAACAAAGAAGAAAAAGAATATATACAAGATATAGCAAAAAGAACTTGGGAATTTTTTAAAGAATATATGGATAAAGAAAATAATTTCCTTCCTCCAGACAATTTCCAAGAAAGTAGAAAAGAGAAGGTAGTAAATAGGACATCTTCAACAAATATAGGACTTCGGACTTCTTGCTATAGTATCTGCTTATGATTTAGAGTTTATAACTTTAGAAGAGGCAATTGTAAATTTAGAAAATACACTAAAAACAATAGAGAAATTAGAAAAATGGAATGGTCATTTATATAACTGGTATAATACAAAGACATTAACACCACTTATGCCAAGGTATGTATCAACAGTAGACAGTGGTAACTTTGTTCGGATATATGTATACTTTAAAAGTATTTTTAGAAAAACATATAGAAATGAAGTATAAAGAAAAAGTAAAAAGTATGTTAGAAATTGTAGATAAGATAATAAAGGATACAGATTTTTCTTATCTATATAGCAAAGAAAATAGATTATTATCAATAGGATTTAATATAGAAGAAAATAAAATGACAGACACATACTATGATTTACTTGCATCAGAAGCAAGACAAGCCAGCTTAGTGGCTATTGCTAAAGCTGATATAGAGGCAAAACATTGGAATAACTTAAGTAGAACTCTTACCAAGCTTGATAAATATAAAGGACTTATATCATGGTCTGGAACAGCATTTGAGTATTTAATGCCAAATATTAATATAAAAAAATATAAAGGAAGTCTTTTAGATGAGTCATGTAAATTCATGATAATGAGTCAGCAAAAATATGCAAATAAATTGCGGAATACCTTGGGGAATATCAGAAGCTGCATTTAATTTGAAAGATTTAAACTCAAACTATCAATATAAAGCATTTGGAGTTCCATGGCTTGGATTAAAAAGGGGACTTGCAGATGAAATGGTAGTATCAAGTTATGGTAGTATTCTAGCAATAACAGATTATCCAAAAGAAGTTATACAAAACTTAAAAAGATTAGAAAAGCAAGGAATGTTTGGGAAATATGGATTTTATGAATCAATAGATTATACTCCTTCAAGACTTCCTGTACGGCAAAACTTATATGCCAATAGAAACATATATGGCACATCATCAGGCTTTAATTTTACTTTCTATAAATAATTTGTTAAATGATAATATTTTACAAAAAAGATTTATGGGAAATCCTGAGATAAAAGCAGTAGATATACTTCTTCAAGAGAGAATGCCAAGAGATATGCTAATTACAAAGGAGAAGAAGGAAAAAACAAAGAAAATAAAATATACTGGATATGATAATTATATAGAAAATGAATATACAAAAATAGATGAAGTTTTAAGAAAATGTACAGTTATAGCAAATGGAGACTATATGATAAGTATAGATGACAAAGGAGAGGGAGTTAGTAAATATAAAGATATAATTATCAATAAATATAAAGAAACAAAAGACGCAAAACAAGGCATTTTCATGTATGTAAAAAATATAAGGACAAATAACATATGGAAAGCAAATTATGACTTTAGAGACGAAAATAGAGGCAAATACAAGGCAATTTTTTCTGATGACAAGGCTAGGTTTATTAAACAAAGAGATGATATAGAAACAGAAGTTAGTATAATTGCTGCAGAGAAATTAAATGCAGAAATAAGAAATATCAAGATAAAGAATAAGTCAAATAAAGAAGAAGTATTAGAAATATCAAGTATATTTGAACCTGTATTATCTAAAAAAGAGGATGACATAGCCCATCCTGCATTTAATAATTTATTTTTAAAATATAGTTTATCAGAAGAACGGAGACTTAATTGTAAAAAGAAATAAAAGAGGCAACACAAATGAAATGTATCTTGGGTGTAACTTGTTTATAGAAAATGATGAGAATTTAGATCTTGAGTATGAGATAGACTTAGGAAAAGCAAAAAGAAAATTAAAAAATGGAACACCATTTTCTAAGGAATTAGGACTTGTTACAGATCCATGTATTGCATTAAAAAGAAAGATAAAGTTAGCCCCAAATGAAGAGAAAAGCTTAAATTTAATTATAAGTGTATCAGAAAATTTAAATGAGGTTTGTGAAACTTTAAAATATTATAAAGTTCCAGAAAATGTAAAAATTGAGTTTAATATATCAAGAGCAAAAGTTGAAGAAGAAGCAAGATATTTAGGAATAAGTAGAAGTGATTTAGAAGCTGTAAGCGCAGTACTTCCATATATCATATACCCGAATCCTCTTAAAGTATTATATATTGGAGATTTACCAAAAAAAGAATATAAACAAAGTGATTTTTGGAAATATGGAATTTCTGGGGACTTACCTATAGTGCTTGTTACAGTAAATGCAGCAGATGATATATATGTAGTAAAAGAGATGCTGAAAGTTCATGAGTATTTGAGAATAAAAGGAATAAAAACAGATTTAGTAATTCTAGATTATGAGAAAAATATCTATGAACAATATGTAAAAGAACAAGTTATACAGGAAATACTAAATATGCAAATAGGCTATTTGCAAAATATAAGTGGACGGAATATATCTTTTAAATAAAAATGAAATAGAAGATGAAGATTTATTTAGATTTAGAGCAAATATTATAATACCAGCAAACAGAGGAAATGTTATAGATATAGTAAAAGAATTAGAAGAAGAATATAAACAAAAAGTTAAAAATATAGGAAAAGATAAACAAAATGATATAAAAATTTCGGAGTTTGAAACTATAAGACCTAATATAGATTTTAGTAACCTAAAATATTACAATGAATTTGGTGGATTTTCAAATGATGGTAAAGAATATATAATGAAAGTAAATAAGGAAGAGAATATTCCTGTACCTTGGAGTAATGTACTTGCAAATGATAAATTTGGAACAGTTGTGACAAGCAATATGGGAGGATATACATGGAGCAAAAATAGTAGATTAAATAGAATAAGTGCATGGGCAAATACTCCTGTAGATGATATTCCTTCAGAAATAGTATATATAAAAGATTTGGAATATGGAAAGACTTGGTCACTACGGTGCTTCACCTATGCCAGATAGTGAAGATTATTATATAACTTATGGATTTGGATATGCAAAGTATTATCATGCAAGTCTTGGTATAATCCAGGAAAATGAAATATTTGTACCAAAAGAGGATAGTATAAAAATAAACATGATAAGATTAAAAAATACAAGCTCAGAAAAAAGAAAGCTTAAATTAGTCTATTATGTAAAACCTGTACTTGGAGAAGATGAAACAAAATCAAGTGGATATATAGATTTAAAATTTAAAGATAATGTAATAAATGCAAGAAATGTATATGGAGAAGGATTATCAAAAAATGTATTTATATCATCAAGTGAAAGGATTTCTTCATATACAGGAGATAATTTGTCTTTTGTAGGAAACAGAGATTTAAGTAATCCAGAGAGTTTGGAAAAAGTGGAATTAAATATGGCAAATTCACTTGGTACGCCTTCATGTATTGCACTTCAACTTGATATAGAGATAGAAGCTTATGAGGATAAAAATATAATATTAATGATTGGAGAAACTGAAGATGAAACAAGTGCAAAAATACTTTCAGATAAGTATAGAGATGTACAAAATGCAAGAGAAGAACTAAAAAAAGAAAAGGAATATTGGAACAGTATTTTAAGAAAAGTACAAGTTAAGACACCAGTAGATTCTATAGATATAATGCTAAATGGCTGGACTATGTATCAGACAATAGTATGTAGGCTATATGCAAGAACTGGATATTATCAATCTGGTGGTGCATTTGGATTTAGAGATCAACTTCAAGATTCTTTAATTACAAAGTTTTTACAAAATGATATGCTAAAAAATCAAATAATAAAACATTCAAAACATCAATTTGAAGAAGGCGATGTAGAACATTGGTGGCATGATGATACTAAAAGGGGAATTAGAACTAGGTTTTCTGATGACTTCTTATGGCTTGTGTATTGCACTTGTGAATATATAGAGTTTACAGGAGATTATAGCATTTTAGATGAAAAAACAAATTATATAAATGGAAGTATTTTAAATATAAATGAAGATGAAAAATATGATTTATATGAGGAAAGTGAAAAACAAGGAAGTATATATGAACACTGTATAAAGGCAATAGAAAAAGCACTGAACTTTGGAGAACATGGACTTCCAAAGATTGGTTCAGGGGATTGGAATGACGGATTTAGTACTGTACGGAAATAAAGGCAAACGGAGAAAGTATATGGCTTGGATTTTTCCTTTATAATATATTAGATAGATTTGATAAAATATGTAAAGAGTGTGAAAAAACAGACTATATACAAAAGTATGAAAATATAAAAAATGAATTAAAGAAAGCACTTAATACAATTTGTTGGGATCGGAAGATGGTATAGAAGAGCTTTTATGGATACTGGTGATATACTTCGGAAGCATGGAAAATGAAGAGTGTAAGATAGATAGTATTGCACAAAGCTGGGCTACTATATCTAAAGCTGGAGATAATGATAAAAAATATATGGCTATGGAATCTTTAGAAAATCATTTAGTAAATAAGGAAGTACGGAATAATTAAGTTATTAGATCCACCATTTGAAAATAGTAAATTAGAGCCAGGATATATAAAGTCATATTTGCCAGGAGTTAGAGAAAACGGAGGACAATACACACATGCAGCCATTTGGGCAGTAATTGCAGAAACTATGTTAAACCTAAATAGTAAAGCTTATGAATTTTATAGAATGATAAATCCAATAGAACATGCGAAAACTAAAGAAATGGCTCTTATGTATAAGGTTGAACCATATGTTATTGCTGCAGATATTTATGGTTCACAAAATTTACTTCGGCCGTGGACGGTTGGACTTGGTATACAGGTTCTAGTAGCTGGTTTTATAAAGCTGGAATTGAATATATATTAGGTTTGAAAATAGAAAAAGGTATTTTGAGAATGGAACCTTGTATTCCAAAAGACTGGAAGGAATATCGTATAAGATATGAATATGGTACAAGTGTATATAATATAAGTGTAAAAAATCCAAATGAAAGTGAAACAAATATGGTTAGTGAATTTTTTGTAAATGGGCAAAAAGTAGAAGAAAAACAAGTAAAGCTTATTGATAATGGAAGGATTTATGAAGTAGAAGTAATACTTTAAAACTAAAATAGGTTTTACAAAGATAATTAATAGATATCAAAATAAACATATACTTTTATTTAAGGTATATGTTTATTTGTTTTTAATTTCTGAGATTTCATTAATATTTTATTAATTAAATTTTCCTGTTGTAATATACTTTTTTCTTTGGTATACTATACTAAAGAAAGAAGGAGAAAAGCTTGAAAAAAATATATATTGTACTAACATATACAGGGACAATTCCATCAAAGATAATTAAACTATATACAAAAAAGATGTACAGTCATGTTTCTATTTCCCTTGATGAAAAACTAAATGAAATGTATTCTTTTGCAAGATTAAATCCATATAATGCATTTTATGCAGGTTTTCTTCAAGAGAGCATAGATTCTGGTACTTTTAAAAGGTTTAAAAATACCAGATGTTTGATATATTGGTTAGAAGTTACAGATAAGCAGTATGATATAATAAAAAATACAATAGAGTATATAAAAGAAAACAGAAAAAAATATAAGTTTAATATGCTGGGATTATTTTTAGTAAGTCTTCATAGAAGAAGGATTAAAAAATACTTTTTTTATTGTGCTGAGTTTGTAAGATACTTACTTCAAAAGGCTAATATGGGAAAAAATCTTCCTAATATAATAAAACCAGAGGATTTTAAAAATTTAGATGGAATTAAATTTCTATATGAAGGAAAACTTACAGAATATGGAAAGCGAAAAATAATGCTTGAAAAATAATATAAAACAATATATAATAAGGATAACTAATATAACAAAAAAGGAGAAATAGATTATGAATGTTAAAATAACAGGTAAAGAAGTGAAGGCAACAGAGGCAATAAAGGACTATACAGAAAAGAAATTAGAAAGAATTGAAAAATATTTTGAAGAAGACTTTGATGCAAATGTTACAATTAGAACTGAGAAAAATATGCAAATTGCAGAAATGCATGTTATTACAAAATCAAATACATATAGAGCTGTAACAGAACATAAAGACTTATATGCATCAATAGATAAAGATATTGATATATTAGAAGGACAAATAAGAAAAGCAAAGACAAAAAGAGATAGAATAAATAAAGAAGAGTCTATAAAGGTAAAAGAGTTAGCTTTTGGTGGAGAAGAAAAACCTATCGAAGACGAAATATTAAAAACAGTTTATTATGATATAAAACCAATTGCACCAGAAGATGCTAAACTAAAATTAGAAGAGACAAGAAATAGTTTCTTAACATTTATAAATGTAGATACAGGAAAAGTAAATGTTATTTTTAGACTTAAAGATGGAAAAAATTATGGTATTGTAGAGCCTGAATAAAAGAATTTTCAAAATAAACAATGTATTATAGTGTTATCTTTAGGCAAGAAATTCTTAAGATGTGCAGAAAGTATATTTTCAATTTTTTGTTTGGATTGCTTTGCTGTAATTGTTTTTTAGAAAGTTAAGAAAGATTTATAAATAAGGATAGGATTAGAAAATTCTATCCTTAAAAAATAGGAGAAATAATATGAAAGAACAAAAATATATACTAGAGAATTGCAGTTCTTTTGAGCCTGTACATATTTTTGAATGTGGTCAATGTTTTAGATGGAATAGAGAAGAAGACCGGAAGCTATACAGGGATTTTTAAAAGTAATGTACTAAATGTAAAAAAAGAAAATAATAAGATAATTTTTGAAGGTGTATGTGATGGAAAAATAGAAGAAATAGTTGCAGATTATTTTGATTTAAATACTAATTATGAAGAAATAAAATGTAAATTATCAAAAATAGACAATTATTTAAAAACTAGTATAGAGTATGGTAATGGAATAAGAATATTAAATCAGGACTTATGGGAAACAATAATATCATTTATTATTTCTGCAAATAATAATATACCTAGAATAAAAGGCATTATAGATAGAATTTCTAAAAAATATGGAGAAAAAATAGAATACAGAAATAAAGAATATTATACATTCCCTAAAATGGAAAGCTTAGAAAAAGCAACAGTAGAAGAACTAAGAGCATTAGGCTTAGGGTTTAGAGACAAGAGAATATATGAAACAACAAAAATGTTTATAAATAATGAAATAACATTAGAAGAATTAGAAAGTGAAAAAAATACAGATATTTTAAGAGAAAAGTTAATGACATTATCAGGAGTAGGAGGAAAAGTTGCAGATTGCATAATGCTATTTTCTTTAAAAAAATATAATGTATTTCCAATAGATGTATGGGTTAGAAGAGTTATGAACGAGCTATATATAAAAATGGATGATGAAAACAAAGTGTCAAAAAAATTGTTACAAGACTTAGCAAAGGAGAAATATGCAGAACTTGCAGGACTTGCTCAGCAATATTTATTCTATTGGAAAAGAGAAGCATAAGAAAAAGAGGGTACTTCAAAAGTGAAGGAAGCCTCTTTTTTTCGACAGAAATCTTTAAGAAAGTTTAAGAAAACTTAAGAATTGACAAATACAAATTATGATATAATTAAAAATAAAAAAGAGGTAAAAATAAGTGAGCCGTAAGATATTAATTGCAGAGGACGATAAAGATATATTAGAAATATTAACTTTATATTTAGAAAATGATGGCTTTGAAGTTAAGAAAGCTAAAAATGGAAAAGAAGCAATGAAAATACTAGAAAAAGAAAAAATTCATTTGATAATAGCAGATATAATGATGCCAATTATGAATGGTCATGAATTGATAAAAAAAATAAGAAAAGATAGTAATGTTCCAATCATTATATTATCTGCAAAAAATATGGAAGAGGACAAAGTATTAGGGCTGGATATTGGAGCAGATGCATATGTTACAAAACCATTTAAACCATTAGAAGTAGTTGCAAATGTTAATGCAATATTAAGAAGATGTTATCAATATGAAGAAGAAAAGCTTAAGAGGAAAATTAGTGTTTCTGATTTAGAATTTGATGAAGATGAATATCTTATAAAGAAAAATGGAAAAGTAGTGCAATTAACAAATACAGAGCTTAAAATTCTAGTCAAAATGATGAAAGAGCCAGGAAAAACATTTACAAAAGAAATGCTATATGAGTGTATAAATGACGGATATTTTGAAACAGATGCAAATACCATAATGGTACATATATCTAATATAAGAACAAAACTTAAAAGTGATAATGACGAAGATTATGTAAAAACTATAAGAGGTGTTCGGATATATGATAGAGAAACAATAAAAAGGGTGTGAAACAAAGTGAAGAAAAAGAGCTTTGTAAGAGAATGTGCAATACAAAGTATGGTTTCGTTGATAGTAATATTTGTAATATTTATATTAATATATTCATTTGCAAATGATACATTAGAGATGAGCTTTCCAACTATATCTGAACTTTTAGATTATGAAGACAGATTATTAAATGATGAATTTGAAAAAATACCACTTGGAAAGTTTAAAACTTCTAAAATATTAATATATGATGAAGAATATAAAGTATTATTTGCATCAGACAAAAACATTGAAAATCAAATTAAAGAAAGTGATATTGAGTATATAAATAACTATTTACAGGGTGAGCACTATGAAGTATATAATTTTATGAAAAAAAATAAAACAAAAGTATATTACATAATGAAGATAAAAAATGAAGAAAATGGAGAAAGATTAGAGGATTATGCAATAGTTAGTTATGAGTTAAAAGTTTTAGAAGGAACTTTATTTGGAGAAAAGACTGAACTTACAGAATTTGAATTTAATCTAATAAGTGACAATTATGAGGAAGATTATGGAATAGAAAAATATGAGTATGAGACAGTAAATGGAGAAAAGAGAATACTTGTGTTTATAAATCCCATATTCTCAAGTGAAAATTATGGAAGAGCTTTAACAAGGGTAGATAACATATATATAATAGCTATACCTTTAGTTATAGCAGTTATTATAATTGAAAGTTTATTATATAGAAAAAGGCTAAGAAAGAGTATAGAACCTCTAGATACAATTATAAATTATTATGAGAATAATAAAGATATAATAGAAAATATTGATGAGGAAATAGCAGTAGAATTTAGACCAACAGCAAAGAGATTTAAGGATCTATTAGAAAAAATAGAAAAAACAAATTTAGAAAAAAATAAGATTATTGCGAATATATCACATGATTTGAAGACTCCAATGACAGCAATAATGGGATATGCACAAGCTTTTAAAGATAATATAGTGCCAGAAGATAAAATGATACAATATATAGATTCAATATATGATAAAGCTGCTCTTTCAACAGATCTAGTAGATAGATTAGTTGAGTATACAAAGCTAGAACATCCAGAATATAGGATTAAGTTAGTAGAAAAAGATATAAATAAGTTTTCAAAACAATATATGGAAAATAAAGAACATGAAATTACATCTAAAGGATTTATTTTAAAACTTGAGATATTAGATGAAGAGTGTAAATGTATGATAGATACAGAACTTATTGTTAGACTTTATGATAATTTAATATCTAATACCCTTAAGTATAACAAAAGTGGTACTAACATATTGTTTAGAATTGAAAAAATAGAAACACAGATAAAGATTATAATAGCAGATAATGGGATAGGAATTTCAAAAGAGATAAGAGACTCAATATTTGAGCCATTTGTTACTACAAATGAAGCAAGAACATCAGGAGAAGGAAGCGGTCTTGGAATGGCTATAGCTAAAAATATTATGAAATTACATAAAGGAAGTATTGTACTTAATGATAAACCTGAGAATGGGTATGTAACTGAATTTGATATATATTTGCCTGAAAAATAAGAAAGGAAAGTAATGAAGTGAAAAATGTATTAGAATACTTAGAACAAAATGCAATAGAAAATGGTGAAAAAATTGCAATCATTGAAGAGGAAAAGTGTAGTACATATTTTGAACTAATGAAAAATAGTAAAAGTATTGGAAGTAAACTTACAAAATATATATCTGCAAGAGAACCTGTTGCAATAATAATGGAAAAGGGAATAAATACATTATATGCATTCTTGGGAACGGTATATGCAGGAGGCTTTTATTCTTTATTAAATCCAGAACTTCCAAATGTAAGACTTGAGAAAATATTAGAAAGTTTAGAAGCTAAAGTAATTATAACAGATGAGAAAAATCTTGAGCTTTCAGAAAAGTTAAGAACAAATCAAATAATAATAAAAATAGAAGAAATTAAAAATTACCCAATAGATGAAGAAAAATTAGAAGAAATAAGAAATAAATCTTTGGATTTAGATCCTTTATATGCAAATTTTACATCTGGTTCAACAGGAACTCCAAAAGGAGTTATAGTTGGACATCGTTCTGTAATTGATTTTATAGATATATTTACAAAAAAGTTTGATATAAATGATAAAGATATTATTGGAAATCAGGCACCATTTGATTTTGATGTATCTGTAAAAGATATATACTCAAGTTTAAAAACAGGGCGGAACTCTTGTAATTATACCAAAAAGATTATTCTCAAGACCAGCAGAACTTTTAGACTATATATGTGAGAAAGAAGTAACAACATTAGTATGGGCAGTATCTGCTCTATGTCTTATTACGACATTTCATGGATTAGAGTACAAAGTGCCTAAAAAAATAAATAAAATAATGTTTAGTGGAGAAGTAATGCCAATAAAGCATTTAAAAGAATGGATAAAATACTTGCCAAATGCGATGTATGTTAATTTGTATGGACCTACAGAAATTACATGTAATTGTACATATCACATTGTTGATAAAAAGCTAGAATATGAAAAACAAATTCCAGCACGGTAAAGCATTTGATAATGAAATGGTGTTTTTATTAAATGAGGATAATAAGCTAGTAACAAATTTAGGGCAAATTGGAGAAATATGTGTAAAAGGAACTGCTTTGGCCTTAGGATATTATAAAGACAAAAAACAAACAAATGATAAGTTTATACAAAATCCATTAAATGATAAATATATAGATATGATTTATAGGACAGGCGATATTGGCTACTTTGATGAAAATAATGATTTATGTTTTTGTGGAAGAAAAGATTTTCAGATAAAACATATGGGACATAGAATAGAATTAGAAGAAATTGAAAGAGCAATGGAAAAAATAGATGGATTGCAAAGAGCTTGTTGTATATATAAGGAAGAAAAAAGTAAAATATATGGATTTTTCGTAGGAGATGTATCAAAAGAGGAAGTACATACTAAACTTAAAGATGAACTACCAATATATATGATACCAAATGTGCTAAAAAAACTAGAAGAATTTGTAATGAACAAAAATGGAAAAATAGATAGAAATAAATTGAAAGAACTTACTTAAAGGGAGGCTTGTGCAGTGGAAGAAAAGATATTATCAAAAGTAATAAAAGAATTTGGAACACCAACATATATATTTGATATAAATGAGGTAAAATCAAGGATAAAGTATCTTAGAAATAAATTACCAGAAGGAGTTAAACTGTGTTATGCAATAAAAGCAAATACATTTATAATCAAAGATATAGAAAAAGAAATAGATAGATTTGAAGTATGTTCTCCTGGAGAATATGAAATATGCAAAAAGAGAAATATTGAAAGTGAAAAAGTATTAGTTACAGGTGTGTATAAAACACCAGAGGTAATTGAAGATATTATAAGAAATACTAATGAGACAAACTATTTTACAGTAGAGTCTAATGAGCAATTTAAATTATTAAAAGAAGTGAAAAAAACTAGAAAAATAAAATTGATGCTAAGACTGACAAGTGGAAATCAGTTTGGAATAAATGAAGAAGATATAAAGGATATTATAAAAGATTATAAATCTTATGAGAATATAGAGATAATGGGAATACAATACTTTTCGGGGACTCAAAAAACATCACTTAAAAATTTACAAAGAGAGCTTGATTATGTAGAAAATTTTGTGAAATACTTATATGAAAATTATGATTTTGAATCTAAAGAACTTGAATTTGGACCAGGTTTTCCTGTACATTATTTCCAAAATAGTGATTTTGATGAAGATAGTTTCTTAGATGGGTTTACAGAGATTTTAAATCAAATGACATTTAAAGGAAAACTAATATTGGAGTTAGGGAGAAGTTTAGTTGCAAGTTCAGGGGAGTATATTACAAAAGTTGTAGATAAGAAAACAAATAAAGGACAAAATTATGCGATTTTAGATGGTGGAATGCATCATATAACTTATTATGGGCAATCAATGGCTATGAAACTTCCTAAATGCAAGTTATATCCTGAAAGAGAAAATCCAGAAAATGAAAAGTGGAATTTGTGTGGATCATTATGTACAATAAATGATATTTTAGTAAAACAAATGCCAGTACGGGAACTTGCAAATAGGAGATATATTTGTTTTTGAGAATACAGGAGCATATTGTATGACAGAAGGAATTTCGTTATTTTTAAGTAGAGAGCTTCCGAAAGTCGTTAAAATAAAAGAAACAAAAGATATAGAATTTGTTAGAGATAATATAGAAACATATACACTTAATATGTAAAATTAAATAAAAAAGGAGAAAAAGAAATGGAAGAATTATTAGAGATTTTAGAAGAAATAGAAGCAGGAGTAGACTATGAAAATTGTGAGACTTTAATAGATGATGGATATTTAGATTCTCTTTCTATAATATCATTAGTTGCAGAGATAGAAGAGAGATTTGATGTGCAAATACCAACAGTAGAAATAGTGCCAGACAATTTTAATTCAGCAAAAGCCTTATGGGATTTAATAGTTCGTTTGCAGGAAGAAGGCTAATATATGACATACTGGAATATAATATTTCTTTGTGCTTTTTTGCCCTTAACAATTATAATTTATAATCTTGTACCGCAAAAACATAGATGGAAAATATTACTACTTGCAAGTTATATATTTTTCTGGTCAATTAGTGGGAAGCTACTTGTATATTTAATATTTACAACAATTAGTATGCATGACTTTGGACTATGGTTTTCAGCAGTACAAAATGAGAAAGATGAGATATTAAAAAATACTGAAAAAGAAAAAGGAAATAAGGGAAAAGTACCAAAAAAGCAAAGAAAAGGACTAATATTTACAATAATTATACAAATAGGAATACTTGTAGTATTAAAATACTCAGCATTCCTTGGAAGCAATATAAATAGTTTGTTTAGCTTTCTACATATACCAATTGAACTAAAGATAAGTAAATTTCTAATACCAATTGGAATATCTTTTTACTCATTACAAGCAATTTCATATATGATGGATGTATATAAAGGAAAGATAAAAGCAGATAAAAATCTAGGAAGGCTTGCAATATTTATCAGTTTCTTTCCACAAATAATGGAAGGTCCAATATGTAGATATTCTGAAACAGCAGAGAGTCTATGGAAATGTGAGAAAGTAAATTATAGAAGTTTAACATTTGGAATGCAAAGAATGCTATTTGGTATGATGAAAAAAAGACTAATAGCAGATAGATTAAATCCATTTATAATAAGTGTATTTACAGATTATGCTAAATATGATGGCGGAATAGTTGCTATTCGGAATGATTTTATATACATTACAATTGTATATGGACTTCTCAGGAACAATGGATATTGTAATTCGGAATAGCAGAAATGTTTGGAGTTAAGCTTCCAGAAAACTTTAGACAGCCATTTTTTTCAAAAACAATATCAGAGTTTTGGACAAGGTGGCATATTACACTTGGTGCATGGTTTAGAGATTATATATTTTACCCAGTGTCATTAACAGATAAATGTAAGAAATTGACAACAAAATTAAGAAAAAAAGTTGGCAACTTTTATGGACCACTTGTAGCAAGTGCAATAGCACTATTTTGTGTATGGTCATGTAATGGAATATGGCATGGATCTGCATGGAATTTTATATTTTTTGGAATGTATCATTTTATATTAATTTTAACAGGAAGAATTATAGAACCACTTGCAGGAAAAGTAAAGAATAAATTACATATAGATAATAATAATTTTATATATACAGGTTTTCAAATAATAAGAACTACAGTTTTAGTATTTATAGGAGAATTGTTTTTTAGAGCAAACGGATTAAAAGCTGGTTTTGCGATGTTTAAGGAAATGACTACTAATTTTTCATTCAACCTTATCAAAGATGGAACAATACTAAACTTAGGAATTGATAAATTTGACTTTAGAATAGTTCTAATTGCTACAATTGTGATATTTATAGTTAGTATATTAAAAGAAAAGAAGATAGATATAAGAGAAAGTATAGCAAAAAAGAACATAGTTTTAAGATGGGCTTTATACTACTCTTTAATAATTTCAATACTTATATTTGGTGCTTATGGAGTGGAATATACACCAGTAGACCCAATGTATGCACAGTTTTAGGAGGTGGATAGATTGAAAAAGAAAATATTAAAAGTAACAAGCTTTATGTTTATATTATTACTAATACTTATAATTTTATCATATATATTTATACCTAAAAATAATTCTAAAGAATTTGGTATACATGAGGTTTATGCTAATGGAATACTGGGAGAAGCAGATAATACAATAGATGTTATAGTAGTAGGAAATAGTGAAGCGTATTCATCTATAATACCAATGGAATTGTGGAGAGATTATGGATTTACTAGCTATGTATGTAGTACTTCAGGACAAACATTGTCTGAGAGTATGAAGTTTGTATATACAGCAACTAGAAAGCAGAGCCCTAAAATAGTAATACTTGAAGCAGATAATATATGTAAAAAGGCATCATTAAAAGATCCTATTGAAAAAGTTGCAAGATATATACTTCCTATCACTGAATATCATGATAGGTGGAAAAACTTAAACATAAATGATTTTTGTACATTACCTGATTATACTTGGACTGATGATATGAAAGGATATAGATATTCTCTAGATGTTTGCGAGGCAAATGATAATGGATATATGGAATATACAGATAAAAAAGGTAAAATACCTAGAGAAAATAAATTATACTTGAAAGTGTTAAATGAATTTTGTAAAGCTAATGATATTAAACTTATTGTTGTTAGTACTCCAAGCACAAAAAACTGGAATTATAAGAATCATAATAGCATAAAAAATCTTACAGAAGAGGAAGATATTGAGTTTCTTGATTTTAACTATCGCTGGAAAGAGCTAAAAATTAACTGGCGTACAGAAACAAGTGATGCAGGTGACCATTTGAATTATTATGGAGCATTAAAAGTAACAAGATATCTTGGAAAGTATTTATATGATAAAGGTATGCTAGAAGATCATAGAGAAGATGAAATGTATGAAAAATGGAATGAATCATTTGAAAGATATAAAGGTATAGTAAGTAAGAAATAGTAGCAGATAGTATATAAAAGAGAGTAGAATTATTAAAAATCTACTCTCTTATTTTTATCTGTTTTTATTAAAATAATCTTCAAATTCTTCTCTTGTTATTGGTTTTGAATAATAGTAACCTTGTATTACATCACATTTTAATTTTTGCATGTATTCTACTTGTTCTCTAGTTTCAACACCTTCAACAATAGTTTTTACACCAAGCCTTTTTGCTATAAGCATAATATAGTTTATAATATTTCTATCACTACTTAAGTCTGCTTTATCAACAAATACTTTATCAATTTTAAGTATGTCTAGAGGCATACTTTGGAGCATACTTAGTGAGGAATATCCTGTTCCAAAGTCATCAATTGAAACTACAAAGCCCTTTTCTTTTATTTTGTTTAATATTTCTATAGTATCTATATTTTCATCAATTGTTGCGCTTTCAGTTATTTCTAAATCTATTTTAGATCTATCTATACCATATTTATCAGTAATTTCCACATACTCATCAACAAAGTTTTCATTAATGAAATGTTCTTTAGAAACATTAATAGATATTATTGGAGTAAATCCATAGGTTTCTTTCCAACTTGCGATATCTTTACAAACTTGCTCAAAAATATATAAATCAAGTTTTAGTATAAATTTATTTCTCTCAAACAGAGGAATAAAATCATTTGGAGGAATTATTACTCCATTTTTATACCATCTAACTAGAGCTTCTGCACCTATTACTTTTTCTGTTTCTGTATGTGTTTTTGGTTGATAATATATTTTGAATTCTTTATTTTCTAAAGCTTCTTCCATGCAAGACTCGATTTTTTGCTCATCTAGTAATTTGTTTTCTAATATATCATCAAAAATATAATAATTTGCATTATATAATCCTTTTATTTTTGCACGAGCCATATATGATTTATCTATTGCCTTATTTATATCTGTATCATTTTGATTTATTTTATAAACTCCTATTGCTAAATTTAAAGTAATGTTTGTATCTTCTACTTGTAATCTAGAAGCTTCATTAAATATCTTATCAAGTAAAGCTTTTACATTACCTTTATAGCTGAAAATACTAGTAAAAATATCATTTGAAATTCTACAAGTTATATTGTCTTCTGGTAACAAATTTAAGAGTTTTTGCCCAAGTGATTTTAATATTTCATTACAAAAATCATAACCATAAAGTTTATTTAAAACTTTAAATCTATTAATATCGAGAGCTACAATATATCTATTTTTTTGCACTGTTTTTAAGAAATTTGTACCATTTTCTTTAAAATAAGCTTCATTTCCAAGAGTTGTTATAGGATCTATATATGCAATTCTATACAATTTTCTGTTTTTCTTTTGATTAGATATATCAATGTAAATAGAAACTCCAATAACGATAAAGTTAATAAGGAAACAAGTTCCAAGTGATATCATCAAGAACACATGAAGTTCATTAGCGATAGTAGAACCTGGTGCTACACTGACTACATACCAATCATTTACATTAACTTTTTCATAGTGTATGAAATATGTATTTTTTTCAAATTTTATATCAAATGTTCCGAACTTTTTTATTTTTGATATCCTGTTTCATAGTTTCAATATTTTCTAAATCTCTATTATCTGTTATATTATGATTTTCTTTAATAAAATCGTATAAACTAACATTATCTTCTGTTATAACACCAAAAGAATCTATAAGGACTTCTCCATCATTATTGATTAAGTAAGTACCTCCTTCACCATTAAATAGTCTTCTAAGCAAAATTTCATTGTAATGATCAGTTAAGATAGTTGCAAATAAAACCATTTTTTTTCCTTTGAATGTAAAGGTTTTAGAATAAACATTTACATTAGTATTATTAGAAACAGTACTTGGTCTACTATCAGAAAGTTGAATTGTATTAATATCAAAAAAATCTTCTATTCCTTCATAGTCTTCAACTGGATAGCCATCACTTGTTAAGCCATTTCCATTTTCATCTAATATAGCTAGTCTTGTAAAATGATAGTTATCTAAATCACCTCTATATCTTCTGAATATCTCATCTATTGAATCAAAAAGGTCACTTTCGATTGAGCTTACTATGGTTTCAACAAACCTTTCTTGGCTAATTATAACTTGATTTAACTGAGTTGCAGTTTGTTCACTAAGTTCAGTTATATTATTATAAATGTTTCTGTAAGTTAAGTCTTGAATAAACTTAACATATACAAAGGAGAGAATAAGAATTACAGTAAATAAAGTAATAATCCATTTAAAATTCAATTTGTAATGTTTGTGATCCTCAAACTTGCTATTAATCTTATCTTCTACATTTTTTTTCATAGTTCACCTCAAAAAATTATAATAATCCACTTAAACTATATACTAAAAGTGGAAAAATTTCAACACATTTTAACATTTATCTTTGAATATTATTTTACATCAAAATAAGACTAGTTATTTTATTTGTTTTATGATAAAATACAGCTATGAAACTAAAAATAATATATGGAAGATCAGGAAGCGGAAAAAGTACATATTTGTTTAAATATATAAAAGGTATTATAAAAAATCCGCAAAAAATTTATATAATTACACCAGAACAGTTTTCTTTTACAGCTGAAAAAAAACTTTTAGAAGAAGTAGGAGGAGCTGCTATTAATGCTGAAGTTCTGACATTTAGTCGTATGGCATATCGAGTAATAAATACAATCCGGAAATAACTTAAATACAATAGAGAAATTTGGAAAATCAATGCTAATATATAATATATTAGATAAATCAAAAAAAGATTTGAAGTACTTAGGAAAGAATTCTCAAAACATAGAAGTTATAGAAAAAGCAATAACAGAATTAAAAAAACATAATATTACAGAAGAAAAACTTCAAAATGTAACAGAGGAAATAGAAGACAGATATCTAAAGTCTAAGCTTGAAGATATGTCTATGCTTTATAATTTATATGAAGAAAATATAAGAGAAAAGTTTTTAGATGAAAATGATACATTGACTATTCTTGCAGAAAATATAAAAAACACAGACATGTTTAATGATGCAGTTTTTTGTATAGATGAATTTGCTCGGTTTTACACCTCAGGAATATAAAGTTATAGAAGAACTTATGAAAGTATCTAAAGAGGTAAATGTAATAATATGTTTAGACAGTCTAAAAAAAGATAATATAAATAACGAAACTGATATATTTTATAGCAACAAAATTGCAGCACAAAAACTTATAGAAATTGCAAATAATAATAATATAGAAATAGAAGATGAGGTATATTTAAATAAAAATTATAGATTTAAAAATGAGGAATTAATACATCTAGAACAAAATATATATGAAAATATTTATAATAAATATAATAAAGAAAATGAAAATATATTACTATTTCTAGCAGCAAATCCATATTCAGAAATAGAACATGTTGCAAATGAGATTGCATATGAGGTAAGAGAAAATAGTTACAGATATAAAGAGATAGGAATTATTACCAAAAATATAGATACATATTCTGGGTTAATAAAGGCGATATTTGAAAAATATGATATACCAGTATATATAGATGAAAAAAAGGACTTAAGTGAAAATATATTAATAAAATATATAATAAGTTTATTAGAAATATTCGCAAAAAATTGGTCATATGAGAGTGTAATTTCATATATAAAAACATCATTTTGTGATATAGAGGAAAAGGATATTTATGAAATAGAAAACTTTGCAAAAAAGTGGGGAGTAAAATATAGTAAGTGGTATAAAAATGATTGGGACTTTGGAGAAGAAAATAAACAAAAATTAGAGTATCTAAATTTAATAAGGAGAAAGATTGTAAGTCCACTTTTAGAATTTAAGGAAATGACATATAAAAAAGTAAATGCAAAAGATTTAAGTAAAGCAATATATGAATTTTTAATAAAAAATAATATAGATAAAAAACTTAAGGATAAAGCAACAAATATAGAAAATGTAAATAAGGAATTATCAGATGAATATCAGGCAAGTTTTAATACAGTTATTAAAATATTAGACGAAATAGTAAAAATATTTGGAGAAGAAAAGATTACATTTGATAAATACTCAGAGATTTTAAAGATTTCTTTTATGGAAAATGGGTTAGGAAAAATTCCAGCAGGTATTGATGAAGTTACAGTAGGAGATACAGATAGGTCAAGAAGTCATAAAGTAAAAGTCATATTTATAATAGGATTAAATGATCGGAAGTTTTCCGAGTGTAAATAATAATGAAGGATTTTTAAATGATATAGATAGAGAAAATTTGAAAAAAATGAATGTAGAACTTGCAAAGACTACATTAGAAGCGTTATATAATGATAACTTTAACATATATAAAGCATTTTCAACAGCAGAAGAAAAAATATATTTATCTTATATATCAGCTAATAGTGAGGGAGCT
Source organism: Clostridia bacterium (assembly GCA_022799935.1). Classification (GTDB taxonomy): domain Bacteria; phylum Bacillota; class Clostridia; order TANB77; family CAG-508; genus JAAWPK01. The sequence goes on along the minus strand of JAAWPK010000001.1, from coordinate 7,207 downwards.
TCAGAAAAACCATCAACACTTCTTCTTAAAATAAAGAAAATATTTCCAAATCTAAGAGAAACGAGTGATATAGTAAATAGACCACAAATAATAGCAAATAAGAAAGTAACTTTTGATGAATTGCTATTAAATATTAGAAATTATAAAGATGGAAAGGATATAGATGAAGTTTGGCTTGATATATATAATATATTTGAAAAAGATAAAGTTTGGGCAAAGAAACTGGAAGAATCGATAAATGCACTTGATTTTTCAAATATTCCAGAAGATATAAGTAAGGAAAATATAGAAAAACTATTTGGAAACACATTAAAAACAAGCGTGTCGAGACTTGAAAAGTATAGAACCTGCCCATTTTCATTTTATTTAAGATATCGGACTAAAAATAGAAGAAAAGGACAATTTTAAGTTAGAGAGTATAGATACAGGTAGCTTTATGCATGACATAATAGACAGCTTTTTTGAAAGAGTAGAAGATTTAAATTTAAACATTAGAACAATAGATGAAGAAAAGACAAAAGAAATAATAGATGAACTAATAGAGGAAAAATTAAAATTACCAAGAAATTATATATTTATAAGTACTGCAAAGTTTAGAGCTCAAACAATAAAACTTAAAAAATTAGTATTAAAAGCAATGAAATATATAATAAGAAGTATAAAATCAAGTGAATTTGAAGTACTGCGGACATGAAGTGGAATTTGGAGAAGGAAAAAAGTATCCATCTATAAATATAGAATTAGATGATGGAAAAAAGGTAGAAATAATCCGGTAAAATTGATAGAATAGATGTGGCAAAAGGCGAAAAGGGAAATTATTTAAGAATTATTGACTACAAATCATCGGTAAAAGATATTGACTTAAATAATGTAGTATATGGACTTCAACTTCAACTTCTTACATATATGGATGCAGTTTCGAAAATAGAAAAACTGGAGCCAGCAGGAGTATTATATTTTAATTTAATAGAACCAATAATAAAGGCAGATAAGAGGAAAACAGAAGAAGAACTAGAAGATGAGATAAGAAAGAGATTTAAGATGAAGGGACTTATATTAGCTGATGTAAAAGTTATTAAAATGATGGATAAGAATCTTGAAAAAGGATATTCAGATATGATACCAGTATATCTTGGAAAAGACGAACAAATAAGTGAGAAATCTTCATCGACTGCAACAAAAGAACAGTTTGAAATGCTCCAAAAATATATAATAAAAACAATAAAAACTATATCAAAAGAAATATTAAGTGGAAAAATAGACATGAAGCCATATTACAAGAATAAAAAAACACCATGTGAGTATTGTGAATATAAATCTATATGCCAATTTGATAGAAATAAATTTTGCAATGATTATAGATATATTTCAGAACTAAAAAAAGAGGAGATATGGGAAAATTTGAAAAAATAAGGAGTGAATAAATATGGGAATGATAGGCTTTTATGCAGGTTCTTTTGACCCATTTACAAATGGGCATTTAGCGATAGTGAAAAAGACTGTAAAATGTTTTGATAAAGTAATAATAGGTATAGGAAAGAATTCAGGAAAGAAAGCAAGAATTGATAAGAATAAAATGAAAAAAGCAATAGAAGAAACTTTAAAAACAGAGAAAATAGAAAATGCAGAAGTTATAATATATAATGGATTGACAGCAAAAGTTGCAAAAGAAATGGGAGCGGAAATTCTAATAAGAGGCTTAAGAAATGGAACAGATTATCAATATGAAGAAACTATAGCAGAGATAAATGATGAATATTCGAAATTCGATACATGCTATTTTAGAGCTGGAAATTTAGGATATTTATCATCAAGCATGGTAATGGAACTATACAATGCAGGAGAAAGTGTCGAAAAATTTGTTCCAAAGGCAGTTGCAACAGTCTTGGAAAACTTAAGAAAAAAAGAGTAGAATTAGTGTAAAAAATCATAAGGAGAGAGTTTGATAAATGCAAGTAATTGGTGTAACAGGTATATCAGGAGCTGGCAAGAGTACAGTTTCAGAAAAAATTTGTGAAATGACATCTGGAAAACACATAAATGCAGATGAAGTTACAAAAAAGTTAAGAAGGAAGCGGAGAAGAGTATTATGAAAGAATTGTAGAAGAATTTGGAAAAGAAATTCTAGATGAAGAATTAGAAATAGATAGAAGAAAACTTTCAAATATTATATTTTATAATAAATCAAAAAAAGAAAAAATAGATAAACTTACGAAATTATATGTTGCTGAAGAAATAAAAAAGCAAGTAAAAAATAGTGATGGATATGAAACTGTAATAATAGATGCACCACTTTTATTTGAATCAAGTTTAGACAAAATATGTGATAAAACAGTAGGAATAATTAGTAAAAGAGACACATGTATAAGTAGAATTATAGAACGAGATAATATAGATGAGGAAAAAGCAAAAGCTAGAATAGATAATCAAAATGAGGAAAGGTTCTTTAAGATAAATTGCAATTATGTTATAACTAATGAAGATGGTATTGATATAGAAAAACAGATAAAAGAAATATTGGAAAATGAGAATTTATCTAATGAAAATGTAATTCATATATATAGTAAAAATGTTGAATATATACAGTTTAGAAAATTGCTTGAATATGAGCATAAGGTAAAGCACCTTTATACATTGAGACCACTTGATTTTGGAAATAATAAAAATTATGAAGAAACTAAAGAAAGAATTTTATCAGAGTACAAGATGATATGCGAAAATTTAAATTTAGATGAAAAAAACATATATAGACCAGTTCAAACACATACAGATGTAGTAAAAAAAGTAGACAAGGAAGTAGCAGGAATATATAAAGAATATTTTAAAAATGTAGATGGATTAGTCACAAATAAACACCATAAAATATTATCACTAACATTTGCGGACTGTATAGCTTTATATTTTTTTGATCCAGTAAAAAATGTAATAGGAAATATACATTCAGGTTGGCAAGGCACATATAAAGAAATTGCAAGAATAGCTGTAAGGAAGATGAAAGAAGAATATGATGTAAAACCAGAAAATTTAATATGTTTTATAGGACCAAGTATAAAAAAGTGTTGTTTTGAAGTAGACGAAGATGTAAAGGAGTTATTTTATACAAAATTTAGAGACAAAAAAGAGATAAATCAAATAATAACTCAAAATAAAAATAAATATAATATTGACACATGCTTAATAAATAGGATAATCTTAAAAGAAGAAGGATTAAAAGAAGAGAATATAATAGAAAGTGGAATCTGCACAAAATGCAGAAATGATAAGCTTCATTCATATAGAGTAGATGGGGTGAAATCTGGAAGAAATACAAGTATAATAAGTTTGATTTAAGTCTTAGAAAGGAAAGGGTATGAACGAACAGGCAAAGAAAATTTTATATGACCAATTAGTAAAAATTGAAGAAATAACACACATAAAAAGTGAAAAACTAATATCTTTAGATATGTTTTTTGGACTTGAAGATAAAGAAATTTTAAAATATACATTATCATATAGAAATAGAGTATTAGAAAAATGCAAAGCAAATAAGCTTTTCAAAAAAGATGTAAATATTAATAATTTCTATTTAGAACTTCCAGATATGGATTTAAGCGGAATGGATCTAAGTGATGTATATCTTCATATGTTTATGCCTGGATATGCCAAGGAAGAAATGGGATATAAGAAAATATTTGTAACAACAAAAATAAACTTGAAAGATACAAAATGCGTTATAAATTTAGCAACAATAAGACCTATTATTATCTCAGATGATCGGTGTACATATAAAGGAGATTACAGCTGACATAAAAAAATGTGATTTTAGAGGGTGCAGAGTATTTGGAAAGTTTCAAAATAGTAAAGCAAAATTGGAATATATAGATGAAAGCCTTCCTAAAGAATATATAGAAAGAATTGAAAAATATAAAGTTCCAGAAAATGTAAAAATTACAACAGATATTGTTTATTTGGATATGATAGAAAAAAAGATTGTAAAAGGAACAAATGGACTTGAAAAAGTAAAACAAATGGTAGATTTTGATTTAACTTCTATGAGAAATAATATTTGGAAATATAGAGAAATTATAAAAACAAATAACATGGACATATCATATACAGGAGCCTTTATTCATGAATATGGATTTGATTCAATAGGAAAAGAGAATTATTATATAGACTTAGAAAAGAGAGCAAAGGAAGCCTATCTTTCAGGAAATTTGGACTATGTTGAAGAAGTATTTAAGGAACTAGATAAGGAAACAAAGAATAAATTAGTAACACTTGCTTTAAGAGACCGGAAAAGTTAAGTTTGTAAAAAAACATCAAAAGGAACTTTCAAACCTCCATAAAAGATATTTAGATTTACATGATTTAGAAACAAAAATATCTGAGAAAGAAAGTGAAGTAAAAGAACTTTTAAGAAAAGAATATAAAGATGGAAAAATGATGGAATTTGGAATAGACATTATGAGAGTAGACATTGATGTTAGAACAGATATTATAGAAGAAATATATAAATCAGGAGATTTAAAATTTGTAGAAAAATATTTAAATGAAATAGATGCAAAATTAAAAAATAAAATATTAGAAGATGAGTATAAAAATGGAAATGAAGAATTAGTATATAAGAACTTTGATAAATTAAGTAATGGAGATTTAAAAGATAAGATAATAAAACAAAAATGGGACAAGCGGAGATTTAGAATTCTTATTTGAAAATTTTGACTATATAAATAGTGTTGCTGCAAGAGAAAAAATTTTGATTCGTGCATTTAAAGAAGAAAAAACTAAGTTTTTGAGTAAATATTTTGATGAACTTCCAAAGAATATACAAATGGAAGCTGTTATAAAGTTTAATGATTTAGAAATCCCAGAGGATAAAATTCAAAAACTTCTAAAGAAATAATTAAGGAGGAAAGAATGATAAAACCAAGAGCATTAAAAAAAGGCGATACTATACGGAGTTGTAGCAACATCAGAACCAATAACAGAAGATGAAAAAGAAGACATAGAAAAATCAGTAAGAGTTATGAATGAACTAGGAATGAAGGTTAGATTTGGAAAATATGCATTTAATAATCCTTTAGGGTATCGGAGAAACTGCAAAACATAAAGCAGAAGATATAAATGAAATGTTTGAAGATAAAGAAATATCAGCTGTACTTTGTGCAATGGGAGGATTTAATTGTAATAGTGTATTTGATTATTTAGATTTTGAGATTATAAGAAATAACCCTAAAATAATATGTGGCTACAGTGATCCAACATCCTTAATAAATATAATTTCGGCTAAAACAGAGCTTGTTACTTTTCATGGACCAAACTTCAAAACACTTTCATCAGAAGAAACAGACTATGGATATAAAGAATTTGTAAAAAGATTTATAGATAAAGACTTAAAAATTGGACAAGAAGATGAATTTAAAGTAATAAGAGAAGGAGTAACAGAAGGAAAGCTTATTCGGAGGAAATTTATCATTATTCTCAAACTTAATAACAGGAAAATATAAAGTAGATGTGCAAGATAAGATATTATTCATAGAAGACCTTGGTTTTGAGTCTCCTCCAGGAATGATAAGCAATTACTTGTACAAGATGAAACAAAATGGAGTATTTGAAAAGATAAAGGGAATATGGATAGGAAACTATGAGCATGAAAGTGGAATAGCGCTTGAACAAATAGTTATAGATACATTAGAAAATATAAATATCCCAATAATTAAATCAGATAATTTTGGACATGGACTTCTAAAAACAGTAATACCAATAGGAACAAAAGTAAGAATAGAAACTTCTAATAAAGCAAAAATAGAATTGATTGAAGGATGTGTAATTTAAGATGTATGAAACATGGGAAGAATTAGAAAAGTCAATTGAAGGTTGTAAAAAATGTAAATTATGTAGCACAAGAAAAAATATTGTATTCGGTGTTGGAAAAAAAGATAGTAGTGTAATGCTAATAGGAGAAGGACCAGGAGCAGATGAAGATATGCAAGGAGAACCTTTTGTTGGAAAAGCACGGAAAACTTATGGATAAAGCATTTGCAGGTCTTGGAATAAAAAGAGAAGAAGTCTATATAGGAAATGTTGTAAAATGTAGACCACCACAAAATAGGAATCCAGAACCAGATGAAGCAAAAGCTTGTATGGATTATCTAAAAAATCAAATAATGCTTGTAAAACCTAAAATAATTGTGCTTTTAGGAAGTGTAGCATTAAAAAATATACTTCGGAGAAGAATACCGGAATAACTAAGTCAAGAGGAACTTGGGTAGAGAGAGAGGAAATACTCTATATGCCAACTTGGCATCCTGCAGCATTACTTAGAGATGAGAATAAAAAAATAGACTTTTGGAATGACATGAAATTAGTAAAACAAAGGCTTGAAAGTATTTAAAGTTTTAAATTTATACAAAATGTGATATAGTATAAAAATATGCAAAAATACAAAACAAAAGCTTATTTTGAGAAAAATTAGAATAGAAAAATAAGTCAAAAAAGCAGTTTGTAAAATGTTTTTTTGACTTATTATTTTTTGTCTGTTTTAATATACTTTTTTGAAAATAATGTTATAATGATAGCAGTAATGGTCAATTAATATATTCTACTAATCGTTGTTTTCCCTACTCAACGATTAGTATGTTTACTCGTATGAATATAAGTTTTATAATAATATTAAAGGAGAGTAGATTATGAATCAAGTTAAAATAGGAAAGTTTATTGCTCAATGCAGAAGAAACAAAAAATTGACACAATCACAATTAGCAGAAAAGTTAAATATTACAGATAGAGCAATATCGAAATGGGAAACTGGAAAAGGTATGCCAGATTCGTCTATAATGCTTAAACTATGTAGTGAACTTGAAATTACTGTAAATGAATTATTAAGTGGGGAGAAGATTGAAATGGATAATTATAATAAAATATCAGAGGAAAATTTAGTAGAATTAAAAAAACTTGATGAAACAAAAAACAGAATGTTATTACAGTTAGAAATAATAATAGGAATATTAAGTACAGTAGCATTTTTAGGAGTAGTGTTACTAACCAATATATTTGTAGAAAATCAAACATATATATCAATTATATGTATATGCTCATTTATAATATTTTTTATAGGAATCTCATTTACATTAAAAATTGAAACAATAGCAGGATATTATGAATGTAAAAAATGTAATCATAAATATATTCCTAAATATAATGATGTGTTTTGGTCTATGCATTT
>JAAWPK010000027.1 GCA_022799935.1 Clostridia bacterium | reverse complement strand
TGGTAGCGCACGTGGTTTGGGACCATGGGGTCGCAGGTTCGAATCCTGTCGCCCCGACCATATTATAAGAGAGAAGTAGATTTGATAAAATTACTTCTCTTTATTTTTGTGTATGTGACATTATTATATTTAATTTAATTTTATTTTATAGAAAGTCTAGTTTCAACTATAAGCATTGCAACTAGACACAATATATGTTATAATAATATTAGCAAATACCCAATTAGGTAACCTGAAAAGGAGAAAAGTGATGGACATTATCAAAATGGAAACCATTTCTCCAAGTTTGATTGAACGAGGAGAAGTAAAGAAGTGGGTGCTAATGCGGCACGAGGGATTTGAAGTATCTCTTATGAAGCTAGCCCCATTTACAAAAATCAAGCGGCATAAGCACACCAAGGACTGGGAGATATATTTTTATGTTAAAAGCAAAACGGTTAGTATCTGTGAGGTAGGCGAGGAACATGAATTAGAAAATCCCAGTACCAATGAAATGCTGGTAATCTCTGTAAAGATACCAGCAGGCATGAACGCTATAGAGTAAGAAACGATTAAAGCTGCGAAACCGATTGATTTGCAAGCAAAGCAGAGTGCCACTCTACTCGAAAGAGAGAGGGGCGCTTTTTTATTTATTTGCTAAAGAAATCTTTATATTTTCGAAAAATTCTACAAGCTTAAATTTGAAGTTAACACTTAAATTGTCATTAGATACTAAATTAAATCCTTCTTCATCTAAATTGCTTTCTAAGATTTCTTTAGAATTTTCATCAAGATTTCCAGAACTTACATCTACAAAACAAAGAGTAGGGAACATTACACACCACCAATTGCGTCCAGAAGCATTACCTATTTCAATTCTAAGAGCATCATACATACCAGCTGGGAGAGAAATATCTCCATATGTTTTAGTAGGAAAGTCGAATTCACCAATTTTCAAATTAACATCATAATTAAAACCAGCGTTTTTAATGGTTTCGCAAGCTATAGCCTTAAATTCATCTAAATGCTCATTCATAATTATAATTGCTTCTTCTTTTGAAGAGACATCAGAGGAGATTTCTTTCATATACTTTAATATATTGTCACGCACCAAAATCTTTAAATCCTGATCTTCTTCTGAATCACTGTTAGCAATTATATGAAGTCTAAATACACTATTAGATATATTAGAAGATACTGCATTTGCATAAGAAAATGCGCAGACAAATGTATAACACAAAAATAATATAATTAAGAGAGAGAATCTTTTAAAAAAATTCATAAAAACCTCCATTCAATCAAGATAGCGTTCTAAGAAATATTAGAAAAAGTTTTACTTTTCCACTATCCTCCATATAAAAATAAATTTGTTAATAAAAGTATTAACAAAAAAAGAAATAATATACATTTAAAACATAAATTTATTGAATAGGAAAAAATAAAAAGTATATATATTAAAAGATGATGTAAACTTACGGAAATACAGAGTTAAGTGTCGAAATAAGTAAAACGATTTATATTTAAAAATATTGACATAGAATCACAAAAATGGTAAAATTTACCAGTAAACAAAAGTGAAAAGGTAGGTAAACAAATGGAAAATTATAAACTTAAGATATGTAGTTTTTATGTAAGTGATTGGCATTTGACAGCAATGCTACTTCCTTTTATAGAAGAAAAAGTCAAAAGAGAAGAAAATGTATATACAATATTAGAAAAGAACCTTAAATATAATATGAAAGAAATATTAGATAGAATACAAATAAAAGATAATATAAAAGCACAAATATTAAAAATAGAATGGGAAAATAAAAACTTAATAAAATTTGGAGAAATAAGAAAATTTATGGAAAAAGCTACAAAGAATCAGAAAATTGTAACTGTAATAGTTGAAGGGAATAAAGAAAGAATAGAATATATTAATAGAAATATAGAAAAATGGATAGACAGAAATGAAAGAAAAGTAAAAAGAAAAGAGATAAGAATAATTAATTGCTATGAAGTAAGTGAATTTAATAAAAATATGCAAGAAATTTTAGACAACCATGATAAAATTTTAAATACCTCAGGAATACATGAAATAGAAGAAATGTATTCAGGGTATGTAAGAAAAAGAGCATAAATACTAAGACATATGTAAATCATATGTCTTTTATAATGAGAAAAATAAAAAAAGTTAAAAATTTTTATAAAATTAAAGAAAAAAATTGCAAAAAAATGAAAATTAATGTATAATAAACTTAGATTAGTATGTAAAAAGGAGGAATCTCTATGAAAAAATATATAATAATAGTAATAACAATATGTTTACTAATGCTAATATTATCAGTAAATACATATCAAGTTCAAGCAGTTGGATTAGACAAGTTAGGAGATTCTAATTCATACATAAAAGACAATGGAGACAATAGTAAAGTTGTAGATATAGGAAATGTAATAGTTGGAGTTGTAAGAACAGTAGGAGAATCAATTGCAGTAGTAATGCTTGCAGTTATAGGAATAAAATATGTAATGGGAAGTGTAGAAGAAAAAGCTGAATATAAACAAACAATGTGGCCATATATACTTGGTGCAGCACTTATATTTGCAGGTTCTGCATTAACAAATATTATATATGAATTACTCAACTCATAAAATTTATAAAAACTATTGTATAATTAAAAAAAATATGTTTAAATAGGAGGTAAGGATTTATGAAAAGTATAGTTAAGAAAATATTTTTGATATTAGTTATCCTTATAATACTATTTAGTTTAAACACAAAAGTATTTGCGATGTCAGAAATTATATCAGACGCACAAGGCTTTTTGCAAAAAGCAGATCAGAGTAAAGCTAATATAGAAGTAAGTGGATTACAAGATTTATCAGGATACATATATAACATATTACTTTCAATAGGTGTTGTAGTATCAGTAATTGTTGCAACAATGCTAGGAGTGCAATTTATGTTAGGAGGAGCTGAAGGTCAAGCAAAAGTAAAAGAAATGTTAATACCATTTGTTGTAGGTTGTGTAATAGTATTTGGTGGATTTGGATTTTGGAAACTTGCTATAACATTTGGTGAAAAGCTTGAAGGTTCAAGTTCTTCTGTAGCACCAGGCGGTGGAGGAAGCTCTTCAGGAAATGAAGGAAACTCAGGAGGAGATAATCATTATGATTTCTCAGAAAGAGCATGTAGAGCTTGTGGTCAGGCTGTAGAACCAAGATATGATGAATATAAACATACATATGTATGCCCAAAGTGTGGAAATACAATGCAGTAAGGGAGGAATTATTATGAAAAATAAAACTTTAGGAAAAGTTATAATTTCTATTTTATTAATACTATCAATTGTTATGATTTCCAGTAATTCCTTTGCTGATGCAGATCAAGCAGAAGATCTTGGTGGCTCTGTGACTTCAGGAAAGATAAAACCTAGTGATATAAATGGAAATGATTATACAGGAGAATTTGACTTAGACTTTGTAGATAAAATCACAAACTTAGTAAGAACAATGGGAATATTTGTAGCAGTTGGAGCAATGATGATAATAGGAATCAAATATATGACAGGAAGTATAGAAGATAAAGCAAATTACAAAAAGTCTATGGTACCATATTTAGTTGGCTGTTTTGTATTATTTGGAGCCTCAGTACTTGCCCCACAAATAAAAGATTTACTTAAAGATATAGGAACAGATACTGAAACAGTAGGAAATAGTATATTGGGAATAATTAGAACAATAGGAACAGTTATAACGGTTGCAGTACTTATGATACTAGGAATTAAATACATGATGGGAAGTACAGATGAAAAAGCGGAATACAAGAAATCTATGATACCATATTTTGTGGGAGTAATTTTACTATTTGCAGCAGTTAATTTAACATCACTAATATATGATATGTCAACTAAAGGTATAGGAGATAGTAATAATGGAGCAGGAGGAAATAATCAATATGATTTTTCAGAAAGACAATGTGGATCGTGTGGACAGAAAGTAGAACCTAAATTTGATATAGATAAACATACCTATGTATGTCCAAGATGTGGAATACCAATGCAGTAAGTAAATATATGTTTATAAAATTTTAGTTATTAATGTTTTCTCAAGAAATTGAGATAAATTAAAAAAATATATTTAAGAAATAAAGATGGGAGGAGACCAATATGAAAAAGTTAATAAAAATACTACCAATAGTAATGGCTGTATTAATGATACTTACAGTTGCAACACCAGTTTTAGCTACTAGTGGACAAGTTGGAGATCTAACTATAACACCTAAAACAGATTCAGCTGATAATGTAGCAAATATAGGAAACAACATTTTAGGAATTATAAGAGTTGTAGGTACACTTATAGCAGTAGGTGTTCTAATGGTATTAGGTATTAAATACATGATGGGAAGTGCAGAAGAAAAAGCAGAATACAAAAAAACAATGATTCCTTATTTGATTGGTGCAATACTATTATTCGCAGCTGTTAACTTAGCTGGTTGGATTGTTGGAATTGCTCAAACAATTGCATAATTTAGGAAAAATAAAAAAACACACTGGAATATTAAATCCAGTGTGTTTTTTATTATCTTGAGATATACATATTTATATGGAAATTTTCTTATATTACAAATATATTACAGCAGTTTTACAAAAATGTATTTTTTTTGCCAAAACTCTATGAATTTTTACAATATTCTGCTATAATAAAATACAAGTAAAAATAGGAGATTTGTGCCTAAAATAATACAGAAGAGAAAGGAGCAAAATAAAATGCCTTATCAAATACCTAGAAATGTAAAAGGTGAAGGAAGAATATTATTTATATTTTCAACAAAAGCTCTAATATATACAGGAGTTGGAGGACGGCATAGGCCTAATATTTTGGCTTTTATTTAAATCAGTAGGAGCAGAAATCATAGGAATAGTTATTTTAGTATTACTTGCTCTAATTGGATTTTTAATAGGAACCTTAAAAATACCAAACTCAGTTGCATTTGAATTAACCAGAAAAACAGGTGGAGAAAACCTAGATGATGTAATAATGAGATGGCTAAAATTTAAATTTAGAAACAAAAACAAAATATATGTATATACTGAGGGAGGAACAAAAGATGACAGATAACCAAATAACACAAATACTAACATATTTATTAATTTTCATGATATTTATACTATTTGTACTTGTAGTAGTATTTATATATGTAAAAATTAGAGATAATAAGAAAAAGAAAGCTGAGCTAATAACAGAAAATGAGAATGGAACACCTGTAACTAGCAATACAGCAACAAGAGGATATAACAAACAATCAATATCAAAATTTATGGAATTTGACAAAGTAGAAGATAACATGATAGTTCAAAAGAACTCAAGTAGATATTTAATGGTAATAGAATGTCAAGGTGTAAATTATGATTTGATGTCAGAGATGGAACAAACAGCTGTAGAAGAAGGGTTTATACAATTCCTTAATGCATTAAGATTTCCTATACAGATATATGTTCAAACAAGAACTGTAAACCTAGAAGACAGTATAACAAATTATAATAGGAGAGTAAATGAGGTTGAAGGAACATTAAGAAGAGCAGAAGCAGAGTATGAAGCTAATAGACAATCTGGATTATTCTCTAAAGAGGAAATAAAAGCCCAATTTTATGAGTTAACAAAAATAAGAAACCTTTATGAATATGGAAAAGATATAATATACAATACACAACAAATGAGCTTAAATAAAAATGTATTAAATAAGCAATATTATATAATAACATCATATTATCCTTCAGAACTTGGAAATACAAATTTTGATAAAGAAGAATTAAAAAATATAGCTTTCTCTGAACTTTATACTAGATGTCAATCTATAATTGGTTCATTAACTGCCTCAGGAGTTAATGGAAAGATATTAGATTCAAATTCATTAGTAGAATTGTTATATATGGCATATAACAGAGATGAAGCAGAAGTATTTGGACTAGAAAAGGCACTAACTGCTGAATATGATGAATTATATTCAACTGCTCCAGAAGTATTAGATAAGAAGATTGCAGCACTAGATAGAGAAATAGAAGCAAAAGCAGTACTAAAAGCAGAAGATGTTGTAGAAAAAGTAAGAACAGCAAGAGAAAGAAAACTTGAAGAAAGAAAAGTAAAAATGGATGATATCATAGATGAGATGGCAAAAATAATAATACAAGAAAATGAAGCTTATCTTGGAAAAGAGATTGTTAGAGAATCAATAGATGAACTTACTGGAAGTAGAGTAAAGAGAAAGATAGCAAAAGAAAAAGCAGAAGAAGAGGAGGAAAAGGCTAATGAGCAAAAAGAAAAAGCTAAAAAAACAAGAAGAAGAACTACAAAGACAGCCTAAGGAAGAAAAGATAGAGATATTACAAAAAAAGAATGTAAAAGATTTAATAGCACCATCAGGAATAGATGCATCAAATATTGATCATATGGAAATTATCTCAAATGCAAAAAGATATGCAAGAAGCTTCTTTGTGTCAACACTTCCTAGAATGTGTTCTTTTCCAGACATATTTAGAGATATGTACCTATTTGGAGATATAAATACATCTATTTACATAAATCCAATACCAGAAGCAAGATCACAAAGTGAGTTAAATAGAGTAATAAATGAATTAGAGACAGAAAGAATAGTTGCACAAGATAGAGGAAATATAAATAGGGAAAGTTCTTTAACACAAAAAAGATTAGAAGCAGAACAACTAAGAGATGAGATAGCAGCAGGATATAATAAATTATTTGAAGCAACAGTCGTATCAACATTATTTGCATATAGCTTGGAGGAACTTGATAAATTTACAAAGCTTTTATCAACAGAAATGTCAAAAACATTAGTTGGAATAAAATCAGCATGGGCAATGCAAGAAGAATGCTTTCAATCAAATCTTCCATTAATGCAAAATAAAATAAGTAAATCACATACATTTGATAGGAGATCAATGGGAACAGTGTTTCCATTTACAACATCAGAAGTAGGACATCCAACAGGAATACCACTAGGATTTAATAAACAAACTGGAGTACCAATACTTTTTGATAATTTCCATTCATCACTTACAAATTATAATATGGTTATATTTGCTAAGTCTGGTGCTCGGAAAATCAGTTACAATGAAAACTTTAATTTCAAGATCTTCAGTACTTATGGGAATAGAGAGCTTAGCTTTAGATGCGGAAGGTGAGTATTCAATAGTAGCAGAGAGTCTTGGAGGCATAAATGTAGTACTTAGTCCAAATTCAAAAACAATAATAAATTTATTTGACTTAGAGCTTGAAACAATAAAAGATGAAATAACAGGAAAAGATAGAATAGTACTAAATGTAGAAAATAAAGTAGAAGATGTTACTCAAGCGTTACTTACAATGGCAAGAGGTAGTACAAGAAGTGATGATGTAAATGAGCTTACAAAACAAATAATTGCTGAAAGTGTAGCAGAAGAATACCAGGCAATAGGAATTACAAATGATCCATCAAGTTTATATGAAGCAAGTATGGACAAAAGAAATATGCTTGCAAAAGACAAAAAAGATATGCCTACAATAGGTAGTTGGTATAAAAGAATACAAAAGAAAGCAAAGGAAAATACAATAGCAGATTACCAATTCCACTATAGTTACCTATTAAAAGTTATGAAACAATATATAAGAGAATATGATGGACAAATGGCATATTTTGATGGACAATCAACATTTGAACTATTAGATGGAGCACCATTTATAAATCTAGACATATCAGGACTAGAAGAAAGATTTGCAAGACCACTTGCACAACAGATACTTCTTTCTTGGATATGGGAAAAGTATGTTAAGAAAAACAGTGAAGATAGAACGAAAGCTTCTCGTAAGAGAGTAATTGTAGACGAAGCGTGGATGCTTTTACCTTATCCAGAAGCGGTAGATTTCTTAAATACAATGGCAAGACGTGCTAGAAAAAGAAATGTGTCACTTGCAATTATATCTCAAAGATTTCAAGACTTCTATGAGAAACCAGAGGCACAAGCAGTTCTTACATCTTCAGATACAAAATTATTTTTAGCACAAGATAAAGCAGAAATACAATACTTAAAAGAAGTATTTAAACTTTCAGAAGGAGAAGCTAACTTCTTAATTACATGTACAAAAGGTGAAGGGTTATTAAAAGTAGGAGCAGATACTGCTATTTTACAAATAACTCCAACAGCAAAAGAATTCGAGTTTGTTGAGACGAACTTAAATAAACTAGTTAAAAGAAGAAATGTTTAATAAAAATAAATTATAACTCTAAGATAAAGTTCTTAGATTATAAGGAGGAAGTTACATACAATGAAATTTTTTACAAACAAGAATTTAATACAAAAAGTAATAATATCCTTTGTATGCGTGATTTTGCTTAATTTCTGTATGGCACCTAGTGTAAAAGCTGCAACACCTTCTTGGGGTGGAGATCTTATGGGAGTTATGAGAGACTTTGTTACAGGTATTGCAGATGTTGCTGTATCTATAGTTCAATTTGGACTTACAGGTGAATTTCATTTTGCAGTAGATGAAAAGGGGAGTGGAAAACCAGATAAAGAAGATGACTATTTTGTGGAATCTAAGAATTTTCACTATCCAATAATACAGATAAGTCCAGAACTTATATTTGCAGACAAAATAGAACTTTTAAATATAGATTTTATAGGAAATAGGTCTCGGAGATTATGTTATAAAATCAGGTAATAGCGAAGGAATTACAAAATTAAGGACAATAATTGCAAGCTGGTATGTTACTCTAAGAACAATAGCTGTTGTAGGATTATTATCAGTTTTAATATACATAGGAATTAGAATAATAATATCAAGTACTTCTCAGGATAGAGCAAAATATAAACAAAGACTTATGGATTGGATAATAGCTTTTTGCTTACTGTTTTTTATGCACTATATAATGGCTGCAACAGTAAATATTGTTGGAAAAGTTAATGAAGTATTATCACATGCTGTTCATATTGGGAGTGGACTAGACCTAATGACTGAGCATGGAGGAGTAGAATATACTCGGAAGTGCTGGAGAAGAAATAGGATCAGGTTTGAATGTTAATAACTGGGGGATACACTATAGTGGAGATAATGATTCAGATGCAATTCAGGCAGCTAAGAGCAAAGCTGAGGGAAATGGAGTTACATATAAAGGAGAGTCTTCTGATTGGGAACAGGTTGGTACAACTACAGGTATTGTAAACTTGAAATATAAGTATAAATATGAAATTTTCTATGAAGAGACAACAATAACAATTTGGAAAGAAAGTACAAGAAATGTATTATCTTCGATAACATCTGTTACATATTTATATGAAAATAGTGCTGAAAATCAAGCTGCAGCAGGAGAAGCGGGAAGTACATTTGAGGGAGAATCAGTATCTAAAAATAATAGAGGATTTTATTCAACAGATAAAAACAAGGTTCTATACTTTATAAATTATGCAAGAATGTATCTAGAAGTTGCAGACATGGATGAGTATATACCTATGTCAGTTGGTTTCCTAATCATATACATAATACTTATAGTATTTACAGGAATGTTTGCTATAAGATATATGAAAAGGGTTATATATATTGCTTTCCTTACAATGATTGCACCAGTTGTTGCATTAACTTATCCATTAGATAAGTTAAAAGACCGGAAAAGCACAAGCATTTAATATGTGGTTTAGAGAATACATATTTAATGTTATAATACAACCATTTCATTTAATACTTTATGCAGTGTTAGTTGGAAGTGCTATGGATTTAGTAACAACAAATATGATATATGGAGTTGTTGCAATAGGATTTTTAGTTCCAGCTGAAAAGCTATTAAGAAAGTTCTTCGGATTCGATAATGCAGGAACATTAAGTGCAGCAGGAAGCTTTGCAGGAGGAGCAGTATTCTCTGCTATGATAAATAAAATGAATAGACCAAAACCACCACAAGGTGGAAGAGGTGGAAATGATGGAGATGGGAAAGATGGTACAAGACCTATAAGAAAGTCTAATTCTGGAGGTGGAGGAGTAAACCCAGAAGGTACTTTAACAGGAATAGGACCTGGCCCAACAAGACCAACACCACCACCAGGAGGTTCAGGAGGAACACCACCACCACCACCAGGAGGTTCAGGAGGAACACCACCACCACCACCAGGAGGTCCAGGAGGAACACCACCACCAGGAGGTCCAGGAGGAACACCAATACCGCCTCCACCAGGAGGTTCAGGAGGAACACCACCACCACCACCAGGAGGTCCAGGAGGAACACCACCACCTCCACCACCAGGAGGTCCAGGAGGAACACCGCCACCTCCACTAGGAGGTTCTAGCAGTACACTTCCAAGTTGGGCACAAGAAAATGGTATGTCAAGATGGAATAGATTAACAGGAGGAGCTTTCAAAGGTGCTACAACTGGAGCTTTAAAAGGACACTGGAAAGATGCGTTTAAAGAAGCAGGAAAAGGAATGAAAGGATCATTAGGTGACTCTGCAAGAGCTGTTGGATATAGATATCAAAGAAAAGTTGTAAATGGAGTAAAATCGCTTCCAAAAACAGGAGGAAGATGGATTAGAAAAGGAGCTGTAAAAGGTGTAAGTGCTTTAGCAGGAGGAAGTTTAGCTCTAGCAGGTGCAGCAGTTGGTGCTGCTTCAGGAGATCCAAGTAAAGCACTTCAATATGCACTTGCAGGAGGAGCAGCAGGATTTTCAGGTGCAAACTATTATGGAAGCAAAATTGGAGATGGGTTAGCAAAGGAAGCAGGAGAAGTAACAAAAACAGCTAGTGCAGCATTCTGGGGAGATCAGGCAAAAGCTAGACAACAATACTTATTTGATAAAGAATTTAAGAGTAATCCTGCAAATATAGATACTTTAACTAAAGCCTTAGGCTCAAGAGATGAAGCAAAAGCAGCAATGAATGATGGAAGAGTACAAGCATTATTAAATAATGGTATTACAGATCCAAATAAAGTTGCAAAAGCATTAAGTCTTGAAAAGAAACTTGAAAAAGGAATGCTTGATAAAAATAAACACCCAACAAGAGCAGTGATGACTCGTAATGAAGCATTGGAAGCTGCTGTTGCAACAGCTAAGTGGAATAGAGACATAAGTACTAGGGTATATGATCCAATGTCAAGGGAGAGAGCAGAATTTGAAAATAAATTAACCAAAAAATTAACAGCACAAGGTATGACAGATGCACAAGCTAAGAGTAGAGTTCAAGAAATACTTGATGATATGGAATCGTTTGAAACTTAATGAAAAATATAAGGAGAGAGATTGTTATGTATAAACTTATAAGATGGTATAATCAAAATAGAGGAATATTCTGGGCAGTTATAGGTGCTATCGCTCTCCTTATAATAATTATACAAGTTTTAAATGGAATTGCTAGAGAGCAAAATGAACAAAAGAGAAAAGAAATAGCTGAGAGAAATAGTAGTACTAATGAAAGTACTACTATTTCTGAAACAGACAAAAGTATGGTGTCAAAAGATAAGATATCAAAAGAAGAAGATAAGAGAAATACAGATATAGTAAAAGAATTTGTTGGATATTGTAATAATAGAGAAATAGAAAAAGCATATAATATGCTATCAGATGAGTGTAAATCACTTCTTTATCCAACTTTAGAGACTTTCCAAGAGAACTATTATAAAAGAATATTTTATATGTATAGAATGTACAACTTAGAAAATTGGTATAGTAATGTTAATATGGTTACTTATTATATAAAATATACAGAAGATGTTCTTGCAACAGGAAATACAGAGTCTAAAGATAATAAAGCAGATTATATAACTGTTGTAAATAAAGATGGAAAATATTGTATAAATATTAGTAGTTTTGTTGGAAGGGAAACTTTGGGGAGAAATAAGACTGAAAATGGAGTAACACTTACAGTAAACTGGGTAGATTCATATATAGATTTTACAATAGTAAATATGAGTATAACAAACAGTACAGATAAAGTAATTTGCCTTGACACAAAAGAGGACAATGAAAGTATGTATTTATACGATATAAATGGTGTAAAATATTCATCATTTTTAAATGAAAACGCAACAGAACAGTTAGTTATATATAGAAATATTAATAATAGTATTAATGTTAAATTTAACAAAATATATAATCCAGATAGAGAAGTTATTGGACTTATCGCATCAGATATAGTCTTAAATTACGAAGATTATAAAGAAAATAGAGCACAAAAACAAACAATAAGAGTAGATACAAGAATATAAGAATAAATGGAGGATAAGCAGCATGGATCCAGAGAATAATGATCAAAAACAAGACGACCAAGAGTTAAGAGGGATTGGCAATGTACTAAAAACAGGAGCCAAAAAAGCCAAGAATGTATTTAGTATGATTTTGAAGAAAATCATTGCTGCCATTGGTATACCACTTCTTATAAAATTAATATTTATATTGATAGTAATTGCAGGAATAACATGTGCATTGTCCTGGCTATTTAATTTCCATAGCCATAATGTTATAACAGATGTTGCCTCAACTAGAGTATTAAAAAGTGAAGTAACAATAGAACTCGCAAGTGAAGAAGAAGGTTATTATTTTAAAATGAACAAAGAAGCTGTTGACAAATATCTAGAAGAGCTTAATAAGGCTTATCAAGAAGGATATTTTCATATGACAGTAAATGAGGAAAATATTAAAAAGAATGTAATATATGATAATGAAACAAATTATATTACAGAAAGAGAAGCATATAATTGGTTTGAATCAGATGAATATAAGCATTATCTTATAAGAATGTTAAGAGCAGAAATTGCTAGTAGCTATCCAAAACTTGGAGATTATCAAGGTGAAAGTGGAACTGAGGATAAGGCTGGAAATAAAAAGGACAAGAATGGAGATTTTGCAACACAAGGTGTTGTAAAGATACATAGGACTAAAATGAACAAAGACGGAAGTGTTCGGAGAAGAGATAGAGCTAAAATATTTACCACATGAGGAATTTTCAGCATTAGTTGCAGCAAATGATGAAAAAGCACTAGACTATTTCTCATTTGACCCAGACAAGCAACTTATATACTATGCAATATATACAGAAGAAATTGTAACAATAAATGGAGCAGAAGTTTCAAGAACCCTTACTTTAAGGGAAGAACCAGCTTCATATAAAGCAGTAGTTTCAATGTGTAGTATGCCATATAATTTCTTATTTTCATTACTACAAAAGTCAAGTAATCCTGAATGGGTTATGGCGGTTATAGATTTATTAATGATAAAAACAGATGTAGTATTTATGATACAAGATCAGTTAAATGTTACGACAGTTACAGAGATAACTGATAGAGCAAGGAAAACAGAGGTTACAGAAACTTTGCAAAATGGAGGAAGCTACGGAAATACTTTTGTTGACTATCCAGCACCTGGTTCAGTAGTTGAAAAAGTAACAACAACTTATGAAAATACAGCAAATGTATTTATTAAAAAAGCGTATACTTGGTGTATGGACTTTGAACAAGAAGCTGTTGGTCCTAATCTAACTGAAAGTTCAAATGAAACAAATTATGACTATCCAGATCCAGAGAGTTTATGCACAAATTTAGTAGGAACATATACAACTACTACTCAAGATGGTACAGTCATAACTACAACGATTTATGAGTCAGATGATTTACTTGAATCTGTAAAAGTTGATAATAAGAATTATAGTTGGACTATACAATTAGTAAAAAAGGATATAAATACAAAATTATTTTTAGGAACATGGAAAAACGATACGGGAAAATATTATATAGGTTCTGAATATAAGGCTGATGGAAAAGAAGTAAAATACAAAATGCCAGATACTGAGAGAGAGACTGGAATCCCACCAAGGCAGTTATCAAACGATAGTGAACAAAATATAGATATATTAATTAGTCTTTTATCAAAACATGAAAATACGCAATTACATGAGCAATTTATGATGTATTTTTGGAATGTATATAAAGGAAGAAAAATATATGATGTAGATATTGATGATATACTAGATTTAATAAATACAGATGTAATGACACCTTTTGTTGGCTCTGGATTAGAAAACTATATTAAAGCTTGGGAAAGTGGCGGGCTTTGGAAATTTGAAACAGGTCAAAGTACTACAGTTCCATCAGGATATATGTCAGCAGATGGGCAATATTATATAGTATATGAAGATGGAAGTAAAGGTCATAATAATATTGGATATGGACTTGCAACATTTATAGAAAAGTCAGATGGAAGTGTAACACACCCTATATATGGTAGAGGATATTATAACTGGAAAGATCAATTTGCAAGCCACGGAGTAGATGTAACAACAATAAAAACAGGAGATTTAATACCAAAAGCTGCAGCAGATGCAGTATTTGCAGAAGTTCTTGGAGGATTCGAAGCAACAGTAGATTCATATTTAAGTCGTCATGGATTAACACTTAAACAACATGAGAGAGATGCTTTAGTTGCTGTTTGCTACCAATATGGAAATATAAATGGCTTTGCAGAAGCATATAATGCATCATTAGATTCAGATCGGAAATGTAGATCCAGAATTAATAAGACAAAACTTTAGTAAATTTGATTATACAAAAGGAACCGAGCAACAAAGAAAAAAGGCAAACTGGTTATTATTTACTCAAGGAACATATACTGATAGAGGCGGAAATGTAATACTTATAACAGGAGGATCAATACTTGAATGTGCAAAACAAATACATGACTACATGTCAGACTCATCTCACTTATATTATTATTGCTTAGGAGGAGGAGAAAGTTCAAGGAGTACACATATTAATGCTGGACTTGCAAATTGTGGACTAAACTCAAGTTTTAAAAATTCACAAACGCCAGGAAGTAATGGATATAGATTAACATGTTGTGCAACTTATGTATCTTGGGTATTAGAAGAATCAGGATATTTAAGCACACATACTAATAGTTCAAATAGTTTAGCAGCATTGCTTGCCAGTGCAGGATGGACAAAAATTACATCATATAGTGAACTTGGACCAGGAGATATAGTATTTATGGATACAAGCGGACCTAATAATGGAGGTATAACACATGTTCAGATACATGTTGGAAATGGTACTTGGTATAATGCTGGGTCGAACTCATCTATACATAAAGTTGCACCATATTCGGATAATGTAAGTGACCAGTTTGTATATGCATATAGAGCTCCAAAATAAAATAGAGGTGAAGAGATGAAATATTTCAAATATATAATATTATCAGTAGTAATAGTCATAATTATAATAATTGCAGTATTATTAAGTCTTGTAAAAAGCGATAGATATGTACATGTTGATGAAGTAGAGGATAAACCTTTAAGTATAAATGTAGATAAAACAGTTAGAGAAATTAAAAATAATAATGATTATTATTCTGTTAAAAATATTGTTGAAAGCTATTATTATGAATTAATGCAATTTAATATGGAAACAGAAGATGTATTAGTACTTGAGACAGAAGATGGAGAAGAAATAAATGATAATGTAATAGCTGAAAGTTTAGAAAGCGAAAAAAGAGCTAGTAAAAACAAAATATATAATATATTAGATGAAGAATATATAACAAAAAATAGTATAACAAAAGATAATGTTGACAGTAAACTAGGAAAATATAAAGATTTAGTAGTATTAATCAATGGAATGTATTTAGCAGATATTAATGAAAATGTAAATATATATTTTGTTGAAGGAAATGTAATAGAAAAAGAAAATTTAAAAAAAGAAAAATTTACTATGACAATTATTATTGATACACAAAATACTGGATATAAAATCTATCCAAATGGTTATAAATATAACATAGAGATAGGAAAAGAAGTAATATCAAACATAGAGGAAATAAAAAATAATACATATAATAAATATAATTATAAAATAATAAATAATGAGAATTATTGTAGAGAAATGCTTAAAGATATAAAAAATAGGTTAATTTATGATGTAGATAGTGCATATAATTTTCTAGATGAAGAATATAGAAATAAGAAATTTAGTAACGCACAAGAATTAAAAGATTATGTAAGCAATAATTATTACAAATTTGTTAATTCAAATATAAATAGTTACCAAGTTAAGCAAATGCAAGGATATGACAGAAATTTAGTAGTAGATGGAAACGGAAGATATTACATTTTTAAAATACAATCTCCTTTAAAATATGAAGTAATCTTAGACACATATACAATAGATGTTGAAGAATTTACAGATAAATATAAAGATTCAAATAATCAAGAGAAAGTAATATTAAATTTAAATAAATTCTGTATGGCGTTAAACGAAAAAGACTATAAAACTGCATATAGCATGCTTGCGGACAGCTTTAAAGCAAATAATTTTACAACAAGTTCTGAATTTGAAAATTATATAAAAAATAATTTCTTTGAAGAAAATATTTTTGAATATACAGAATTTGGAGATGAAGCTGGAACATACTATACATATGATATAAATATAACAGATAAATCTGGAAAATCAGATAAAAAAATAAGTAAGAAATTTATAATACTTTTAGAAAGTCAAACAGATTTCAAACTTTCATTTAATATTTAATTAAAGAATAAAAATCTATATTCTATAGTGCCCCAATTATTAGCTATTTTAGTTTAATAATTGGGGTTCATTTTGTGTTTTCTATTTGTAATAAAAATGTAATGGAATTGTAATATAATCTTGAAGAAATTATGGTATAATAATTAATAATTGCAAAAGAAAAAGGAGGAATAAAAGATATGTTAGAAAAACAAAATAAGATAACTGTTTCAGAATTAAAAGCATACCTTTATTCTTTAGAAGATAAAATAAAAAATATAAAACAAGATGAAATAAATAAATACAAAGACAAATGTAAAACATATAGAAAAAGAGTTAGAGAAAGAGAAATTCAGAAGATTGAAAAAAGTATAGACAAAGAATATGGAACAAAACTTAAGACAAAAGATGATATTTTAGTATTATTAGATGAATGTGCAGAATTACCAAAAGATATAGAAAAAATAGAAGTTACACAATATATGTTATATAGAATAAATGTTAGGAGAGCAGAAGCTATTGCTGCTAAAGCAATAAAAAGATTAGGAAGAATATATAATAATATAATAGATTCAATAGATAAAAAAGTATATGATTTTCCAGAACTTGACGATATAGAAGAAATCGACTTCAGTGAGTTTAAGACTAAAGAAGAACTATTGAAAAAAGCAAAAGAAGAATATAAAGAAGAATATACAGATGAAGAAAGAAACGAGCTAATAAGAAAGGAATTAGAGATAATAGAAAAAGTTAAAGTATTTAATTCAATGCCAATTCCTCATGAAATACTAAAAAATTCTGATAGAGATATTCAGTCGAAAATGCCAAAATTCAATAATGTTAGGCAAAAAAGACTAAAAATAATTGACTCAATGGAAGCCGATTATTGTAGATTATTAGTTCCAAGAGAGATAAACTGTATGATAGATGATGCTATTGAAAACCTAGATACAGTAAAAGAGATACTTACAGCTTCAGAATATAAAGGTATAAGAAATAGCCTCATAAAGAGACGCAAGAAAATATATAGAAATACAAATGATATAAGAAATGTGATAGGAGCTAAAGAAAAAAAGACAGGAGTATTAAACTATAATATTCAAGAAGCAAGATACAAGAGAATGGAAACTTTAAGGAATATAATAAGTAATGCAACTAGTATAATACAAGCCAATGCAATTCCAGGAGCAGAAGAACAGTTAGAAAAACTAAGGATTTCATATGAAAGAGAAAAACAATATGCAGCTGTAATAGAGAAATTAGAAGAAAGGTCTGGTACACCTGCAAACACAGAAGTAAAAGCATACGAAGAGCAAATAACAAACCTTGAGAAAAAGATAAATACTTCTAGGAGAATAACAAAAGAGAAACAAGAAGAAATCACAAAAGCCAAAAAAGAACTTTTAATTCTATGGAAGATGGAAATGGAAACAACTCTTTCTACAAAGAAAGAAGCAGAGATTTTAGAACTTCCAGAGGCAGAAGTGAAAAAACAGGAAACAGTAGAAGAAATAAAAGAAGAATTTGAAAATGTAAAAGAGCCTAAAAAAAATACTAGAAAATTTTTCTTTAAATTTAAGAAAACATCAGGACGGAAAACACGCATGTGTTTAAAATAAGAATAAAACACCTCTAAATTCATATAAATTGAAAAGAGGTGTTTTTTGATGCAAAAATTAAAGATATTATGGACTTTTCTTATTTTTATAATAATATTTGGGAGTACACATTTTGTCTATGCAGATGATGAAATAGAAGAAACTGATGTAACACCAGAAGAAATAGAACAGATTTTAGAAGCTACAACTGAAGCAATTGATATTCCCGTGATAAATTCAAGAAATGCAACAATATATGATAGGAAATCTCGGGAAAGTATTATATGGAAAAAATGAAAATACAAGATGCAAGATGGCATCTACCACAAAAATTATGTCCTCAATAGTTATCACAGAGAATATAAAAGATTTAAATGAAAAAGTAAAGATATCTTCAAAAGCAGCAGGAATAGGTGGATCAAGACTTGGATTGCATACTAATGATGAGATATCTGTAAAAGATTTATTATATGGATTAATGCTATGTTCTCGGAAATGATGCTGCAATAGCACTTGCTGAATACACAGCAGGTAGTGTAGAAGAATTTGCAAATCTTATGAATAAAAAGGCAAAAGAACTAGAGTTGAAAGATACACATTTTGTAACACCACATGGACTTGATGAAAGTGAACATTATACAACTGCGTATGAACTTGCTAAAATTGCTGACTATGCATTAAATATAGAAGAAATAGCCAATATTGTAAAAACAAAAAGTTATACAGTAAATATAAATGGAAATCCAAAAAATATAAACAATACAAATGAATTACTTCGGGTATTTAGAAGGTGTGTATGGTGTGAAAACAGGATTTACTAATGGTGCTAATAGATGTTTAGTCACTTCTGTAAAAAGAGGAGATATGAATGTAATATGTGTTGTTCTTGGAGCAGATACAAAAAAAGACAGAACAAAAGATAGTATAAAACTGATAGAATATACATTTTCAAATTTTCAGATGATAGACTTAAAATTTATGATTGAAGATGAATTTGACGAGTTAGTTGATATAACGAAATTTGATATTATAAAAGGTATAAATAATGAATTAAAACTAGATTTAGAAAAAAAAGATATAACATTATATCCAGTAAACAAAGAAGATATAAAAGATGTAAAAATAGAAATAGAAATAAAAAAGGAACTTATAGCTCCTGTATTTAATAAAGACATTTTGCGGAAAAATGATAGTTAAAATAGATGATGATATAATATATGAACTTAATATATATGCAAAAAATGACATAAGAAAAAAAGAAATTATAGATTATTATAAAGAGTTTATATATAATATGAATAAATATTTGATTAAAACAAACTAAAAAGTGATATAATAACTTAAGAAAACAAAAGTAGGAGAGAAAATACATATGAGTGATAATAAAAAAAATGACATTACAGAACTAGAGAAATATGCTAAAGAGTGTACAATGAATGTAGATGAATATATAGAACAAAAAAGTATAAATCTAAATGGTTTAAGTGTGGAAGAAGCTGAGGAAAGACTAAGGAAATATGGTAATAATGATGTAAAACAGGGAAAACAGAAGAAATGGTATAATTACTTTTTTCAAAGTTTATTTACACCATTTAATAGTATATTACTTGGAATAGCATTAGTTTTAAGTTATACAGATGTGATAATTGCAGAAAAACCAAGTTATGCAAATATTATTGTTATAGTTACATTGGTATTAGTGAGTACCTTATTAGAATTTTTTGAGGAATATAGATCAAATAAGTCTGCTGAAAAATTAAAAGAATTAGTTGCAACAACAGCACAAGTAATAAGAGATGGTAAAAAAGAAAAAGTACATTTAAAAAATATTACTTTGGGAGATATAGTAAGTCTGTCTGCAGGAGATATGATACCAGCAGACTTAAAAATAATAGAATCAAAGGATCTTTATGTAAGAGAGTCTTCACTTACAGGAGAATCAGATGCTATAAAGAAAATTGCTAAATCTGAAAAAGCAGAAGAAGAAATAGAGTCAATTTCAGATTTAGATACAATTTGTTTTATGGGAACAAATGTCATAAGTCGGAAGTGCTAAAGCCGTAGTTATAAGAACAGGAGAAAGCACATATTTTGCAAGTATAGCACAAATTGTAAGTGCGGATAAACCAAAAACTTCATTTCAAAAAGGAGTAGAAAGTATAAGTAAACTTTTGATAAAATTTATGCTTATACTAATACCATTAGTATTTTTGTTAAATGCATGGAAGCATGAAGTAGTTACAGCATTTACATTTGCGGTTGCAGTTGCAATAGGAATAACACCACTACTTCTTCCTGTAATTCTTTCATCAAGTTTATCAAAAGGTGCAATAAGAATGTCAAATAAAAAGACAATAGTAAAAAAACTGGATTCGATACAAAGTTTTGGAGCTATGAATATCTTATGTACAGATAAAACAGGGACATTAACAGAAGATAAGATAGTACTTGAAAAATATCTAGATGTAAAAGGTGATGAAGACATAAGAGTTTTGAAATATGCATTTTTAAACTCTTATTTTCAGACAGGATTAAAAGGAAGCATAGATGAAGCGGTAATTGCAAGAGCTTATAAAAATGGGTTAGAAAATCTTACCGAAAAATATAAGAAAATAGATGAGATACCTTTTGACTTTAGTAGAAGAAGATTATCAGTAATTGTGCAGGATGAAGAGAAAAAGTTACTTATAACTAAAGGGGCTGTTGAAGAAATATTAAATATTTCTTCAACTATTGATTATAAAAATGAGGTAACAAGTATTACAAAAGATATAAAAGAAAATATATTAAAAATAAGTAAAGCATTAAATAAAGAAGGGTTAAGAGTTATAGCAGTTGCCCAAAAGAAAAATGTAGAAGATATAAAAGAGTTTGGTGTTCAAGATGAGAAGAATATGACCCTTATAGGATTTATAGGATTTCTTGATCCACCAAAAGAAAGTGCAAAGGATTCTATTTCAAGATTAAATAAATCTAAGATTAGAGTTATTGTACTTACAGGTGACAATGCAGATGTTACAAAATGTATTTGTGATAAAGTAGGAATAAAATCAAAGAGAATAGTATTAGGATCTGAGATAGAAAAATTATCAGATATAGGAGTAAGAAGACTTTTAAAAGATACAAATATATTTGCAAAACTATCTCCTATTGAAAAAGCAAGAATTGTAAGGATATTAAAAGAAACAGGAAATACAGTCCGGATATATGGGAGACCGGAATAAATGATAGCCCATCTCTCACAAACTCTGATGTAGGTATTTCTGTTGATACAGCAGTAGATATTGCAAAAGAATCTGCAGATATAATACTCCTTGAAAAGGACTTAAATGTATTATTAGATGGAGTTACAGAAGGAAGAAGAACATTTGGAAATATCATGAAATATATAAAAATGGCTGCAAGTTTTAACTTTGGAGAAGTTTCATCAGTAATTATTGCAAGTGTATTACTTCCATTTTTACCAATTACACCAATACAACTCTTAGTACAAAGTTTGCTTTATGATGTTGGACAACTTACACTTCCTTTTGATAATGTAGATAGTGAGTATTTAGAAAATCCAAAAAAATGGAATGTAAAAGGATTGAAAAACTTTATGCTTTTTATGGGACCACTTAGTTCATGTTTTGATTTAATAGTGTTTGCACTTCTTTGGTTCACATTTGGAGTAAGAGAAGCATGGATATTCCAAAGTATATGGTTCTCTTATGGAGTAGTATCAAACCTTGTTGGAATGCATATAATTCGTACAGCTAAGAAGCCATTTATAGAAAGTAATGCCTCAAAAATGGTATATTTTTCATCAATACTTCTAAGCATTATTGCAATAATAGTACCATTTACTCCATTTGGAGCTTTCATTGGACTCTATGGTGTACCTATAAAGTTTATATCAATAATAATAGGAGTACCAATTCTTTATTGCTTTATAGCACTATTTGCTAAAAAGAGATATATTAAGAAATATGGAGAATGGATTTAGAATAATAGATTTGATATAGAGGAGTAATAACTTAAGTCTTGAAATTTAAGTTATTACTTTTTTTAATATAGGTACTATTTTATAATTTGTTGAATATATATAAGTTATAAGCAATATTTATAGGTTTAAAATAGATATGACACAAGAACATTGAAAAAAATAAATAGGAAATACCAAAAATATGATAAAATATTTTTAACCACAAAAAATTTATCT
>JAAWPK010000026.1 GCA_022799935.1 Clostridia bacterium | reverse complement strand
CTTAATTTTTACATACAAAAAACACACATAGCTTACATGCTTAAAAACATATAAGTTTATGTGTGTTACTTATATCTATTCTATTTTCTTCTAAATTACCACCTGTGTGTGTGTGTGTGTGTGTACTCCCTCAAGGCTTACATAGCTTTTCATTTTAACTTTTCTCCTTTGTTTATTTTACTTATCTATATAGTTTATAGTTACTTTATATGTTTTATATTATTTTGTCAATATTTTTTTAATTGTTACTCAAATTTTTCTCCGCACTTCTAGTTTATTACCTTTTAAAAATTCAGATGTAGGCATCCTTTTTGCATTTTCTCCTTGAATTTCTAATATTTTTAGCACACCTTCTTTTGCTTTTACATATAATCCCATTTTTATATCTGCTAAAAGTATTTCTCCGTGATAAGATATTTTCTGTTATCTCTTTTTCTAAAATTTCACTTGCTACTTTATTGTCTAAAATTTCCACCTTCCAAAATTTTATCTTTTTTTCTTTGTATATTGTATATGCTCCTAAAAATGGGTTTAGTCCATATACTTTATTTTTTATCTCTCTTGCTGTCTTGCTAAAGTCTATTCTTGCTTCTGATTTTTCTATCATTGGTGCTATTGTAAAACTATTTCCTTGTTTTATTCTTTTTGCTGTTCCTTCTTCTATTTGTCTTATTGCTTCCACAAGTATTTCTGCTCCCTTTTTTGAAAGTCTGTCCCAAAGTTCTCCAGTTGTTTCATATTCACCAATTTCCAGTTTTTCTTGTAATATTATATCTCCTTCATCCATTTTTTCATTCATATGCATTATTGTTACACCGTGTTTCTCTATCCCCATTTAGCACAGCTCTTTGTATAGGTGCCGAGCCTCTGTATTTGGGAAGAAGTGATGGGTGTAAATTTATACAACCTTTTTTGGGTATCTCCAATATCTCTTTTGGTAGGATTTTCCCATAAGCTACAACACATATTATTTCTGGTTTTGTCTCTTCTATTTCTTTTATAAATTCTTCATTTCCTTTAATCTTTTCAGGTTGGAATATTTTTAGATTTTTTTCTACTGCAAACTTTTTTACATCAGATTCTAGAACTTTCATTCCTCTACCTTTTTGCTTGTCCTTATTTGTTACAACTCCGTACTATCTCAAATCCATTATTATATAAATGTTCTAATGAATCTCTTGCTATATCTGGGGTTCCCATAAATAGAATTCTTGCCATATTATTTCCTCCAATTTTCTACTTAAAAAATAAACAAGTAAAACTTGTTTATTTTTTTGATTTTTTCTTTGGAGCAGGCTCTGGTTCCATAAGCTCCATGCTTCCTGGTATCATATTGTCTGTAAGAACTACTCCATTCAAATGATCAACTTCATGTGATATCGCTTGAGCTAGAAGCCCTGTTCCTGTAATTTTAATTTTTTTACCATTCTCATCTAGTCCTTCCACTGTAACTTCTTCTGGTCTAAATTTTTTTACATATTTATTTGGAAAACTAAGACAGCCTTCTTCTACTTCTTGCTCTCCTTTCACTTTTGT
Source organism: Clostridia bacterium (assembly GCA_022799935.1). GTDB lineage: Bacteria > Bacillota > Clostridia > TANB77 > CAG-508 > JAAWPK01. The sequence goes on along the minus strand of JAAWPK010000026.1, from coordinate 21,261 downwards.
AATAACAGGATTTATCAATTTAATAACTGGCTTTTCATCATATAAATCTATTGCAATGATTCTTTTAAGTATTCCAACTTGTACAGCTGCAATTCCAACACCATCATATTTATGCATTGTTTGAACCATATCTTTTATCAATTCTCTTACTCTATCATCTATTACATCTACTTCTTTTGATTTCTTTCTTAATATTTCATCATCTTCTTTTCTTATATTTCTGATTGCCATTTGTTTATTTCCTTTCTTTAATATATAAATCAAAATATAAACTGACTATTTTTTGAATTAATTCATATTGTTTGGGTTAATATCTACACTAATTCTAACATTAGTTTTAATATTATTTATTACTCTATTTATTTTTCTTATTACATTATTTCCAATTTTACACTTTATTATTATTCTCCATCTATATCTGTTTTTAATTTTGTTTATTGGAGAAGGCATTGGAGCAAACACATGCATTTCTGTATCATTGTATTTTAACAAATTTTCATAAATAGAATTTATAACCTTTTCTGTTTCTTTCTCTTCTAAGTCACTGACTTCAATTCTTATTATATCGCAAAATGGTGGATATTTCAAGATCCTTCTTAGCTTAATTTCTTGCTCATAAAATTTAAAATAATCTTGATTTTTTGCACATTCTATTGAAAATGTTTCTGGATTATAAGTTTGTATTATTACATTGCCTTGATTTTTTTCTCTCCCTGCTCTTCCGTGCTACTTGTGTTAAAATTTGAAATGTTCTTTCATTGCTTCTATAATCTGATATATACATTGTACTATCAGCAGCTATTACTCCGTACTAATGTTACATTTGGGAAATGATGTCCTTTTACTACCATTTGTGTCCCTATAAGTATATCAATATTTTCATTTCTAAATTTATTTAGTATATCTTCATAAGAATTCTTTTTGCTTACTGTATCTATGTCCATTCTAATTGTTTTTGCTTCTGGAAACATTTTATTTATCTCTGATTCTAACTTCTCTGTTCCTGTTCCAAAATATCTTATATTATGGCTTTTACATTCTGGACATTCTGTAAGATTTCTCTTTTCATATCCACAATAATGGCATTTTAATCTATCTTGTCTTATATGATATGTAAGTGTTATGTTGCAATTATCACATTTTGCTACATAACCACATTCTCTACACATAACAAAAGTTGAGTATCCTCTTCTATTTAGAAATAAGATAGTCTGTTTTTTATCTTTGATGTTCTTTTCTATCATTTCATGAAGTTTTATACTGAGCATAGATCTATTTCCCATAACAAGCTCTTCCTTCATATCTATTACAGTAACTTCTGGAAGAGATGATTCATTTGCTCTTTTGTCTAAAGTTATAAGGTTGTCACTTTTTTCTATTCTATAATATGTATCTACATTAGGTGTTGCCGAACCTAAAACCAAGGGAACTTTTTCTTCTTTTGCTAAATACATAGCTATTTCTTTTGCATTATATTTTGGTGTCATATCTGATTTATATGATGAATCATGTTCTTCATCTATAATTATTATTCCTAAATTATTTACTGGTGCAAAGACAGCAGATCTTGCACCTATTACAATTCTCGCTTCATTTTTTTCTATTCGTTTCCACTCATCATATCTTTCTCCAACTGACAACTTACTATGAAGTAATGCAATTTTCTCTTCTCCAAATCTTGCTATAAATCTCTCTACCATTTGTGGTGTAAGTGAAATTTCTGGTACTAATACTATTGCTGATTTATTCTTTTTTAATACTTTTCCGAATAAGTTGCAGATATATTTCTGTTTTTCCGAGATCCTGTAACCCCATGTATTAAATATTCATTAAATTGTTTATCATTTATTGAAGCTTCTATTTTATTAAATGCTTTCTGTTGTTGCTTAGTTAGCTCTAGGTCTTTAGTTGGAACTATATTTTTATTTCTAAATGGGTTTCTGTTTATTTCTTTTTCTATTATTTCTACATAACCATTTTTTTCTAGAGTTTTTACAACTGAGTTACTAGTTTCTGCAAATATTATGAGTTCCGAAAGTAATACTTCATCATTTTGTATAAGAAAATTTAGAGTTCGAATTTGTTTATCTGATTTTAATACTTTTCTTTCTATTTCTTCACTGATTTCCTCTCCTGTTTTTTTCAAATATACAAATTTTGCAACTTTCTCCTTGACTCTATTTTCTATATTCTGGGCTGTAGTTCCTGGTGGGAGCATAAGTTTTATGCATTCAGAGATATTACAAAAATACTTATTTGCCATAAGTTTTGCTAATACTACCTTACTTTCTTGTAGTCCTTCTTCTATATTTAATATATCTTTTATCTTATATTCGGATTTCTCTTTTATCCCTATTACAAATCCTTCTTGTGCTCTTCTCATTGTTCCAAATGGTACTAAAACTTTGCTTCCAATATGTACTTTAGTTTTCTTTTCTTCTGGCACATTATAATCAAATATTCTATTTAAATCTTTAGCATTACTGCTTATTATAACTTCTACTACCATGGCTAAAGTATATCAAATTTTTTTGTTTTTCTCAAGTGATATTTTAAAAGAGGTAAGATTTTTTCTTACCTCTTAATTTTTAAATTTCAGTTAATACATATCCTGTAACTGCTGTATCTCCATTACTTTTTGTATTTTCTATTTTCACTTTAGATAAGTCTACTTCTACAATTGGTCTTACACTACGAGTTACACTTGTTCCATTTCCATTAGAGAAAAACAAATTAAGTCCTGCTATATTTCTTTTTTCAATCTCTTGTATACCAAAATATGCTTCTTTTGATACAGCTGTACGAGTAAACCTTGACGCAAGATAAAAGTTTAGTTCATTGCTTACATTTGAATCATAGAATAATACTCTATAACGCACATTATCTATTGCATCTATTAGTTTTTGTGCTTCTGTCCAATAGCTCTGTGTAAGTTCTATATATGAATTTGCTTGTTCTCTTGAATATGTGCTTCCTAAATAATATCCACCTTGATTATCCTCTATTGGTTGCATACTTCTTGATATATTAGATTTTGATTCTATGCCATCTATATTTGCATTTTTCTCAAATTTATATATATATGGATAATATCTAGTTTTATCATATCTATAGATTCCCATATTTGTATTAAACTGTATTCCATTTATAGTATCACTGTAATCTTCTGGTTTCCATTTAGTTTTATCTAATACTTTTTCTATGTCTTCTATATTCATGCTTCTGCCTTTTGCACCAATTTTACCATTACTATAACAAGTCTTTCCTATATCATTTAATATTTGTACAGCATTATTATATCCGAACAGCTCCTTCTATTTCTAAGGTTCCATTATTATTTACTCCGTCCAGTTTTTATAACATCATCTGAAACTAATATTAATTTATTATTTTCTATATTCCATATTCTCCACTTTAAATCTTCTGTTATAAAATTATAGTTGTTATTTTCACTTCCTGAATAGTCACTATTTCCTACTATTTTAGAATATGTGCCTTTTTCTGGAGTATATCTAACATACTTACCTATCATTTTATTTATCTCTTCTTTTGTATACTTCACTATCTCTTCTTCTGAGCCACCATTTTCTATTTTGTTCACAAATTTATCTTCTTCTTTTGATTTCTTATCTAGTACAGTAACAGTATTCATTACAAGCTTTGTAAGTGAAACTGCAATTATTACAACAAGTATACAAATAATTACTATAAATACAATTACTATTGGTTCTATTCCTTTTTCTCCGCTTCATTTCTTCTCTAATTTTCATTTGTTCTCCTCCTATTTTATCAAATAGTTTTACATATACATTGTATATTACTTCATATATATTTGCAAGTACTTTTCTATAGTCTATTTAATGATTTGTTGCAATCAATGTAAATAAATAAAATACAACTATCATTCCGTACTAATATAATTATAGGCAACATCTTTATGATTCCTATTGATGAATATCCGAATTATCTTTGATAAAAATATCGCAAACATTGATTTCGATTTTATTGAGTTTTCTCTCATTCTTATCATTTCATCACAAGTAACCCAATATATATCTGCTAAATTATATACATCTTTTAAATTTGGATAGTCTAATTCTTTTTCCCAAATTTCTAAATCTTTTGCACTTACATGAGCTCTCTCTGCCGCTTCTGCTATAGTTAAATCTTGCTTTTCTCTTAAGGACTTTAGATATTTACCAAATTGTATCTTTTTTTCTTTATCTTTCATATGTATTTCCTCTATATTTCTATTTCCTTATTTAAATATACTGAATAAATATATATTTTATCTACTTTTCTATTTAGTGCTTCTTCTAATGCTCTTTTATATATTTCTAGTTGCATTTTATATTTTTCTATAAACTCAGTCTCTATTGATATCTTGTCTGTTTTATAATCGACTAATATTAGTTCATCATCTTCTGTTCTATAATATAAATCAATTATCCCCTGTACAAGTACTTTTTCTTCTATATCTTCATCATAAATTTCTTTTGCCTCTATATTTATATAAAATGGTTTTTCCTTTTGGACCTCTTTAGCTGTTTGCATTTGTTTCCATATATTAGTTTTAGTAAAATTATATATTTTGTCTATATCTATTGCTTGTCTTTCTTTCTCTTTTATAATATTCCTACTCTGCATATCTTTTAATAATTTATCTATTTTTTCTTTTGTATATTCTATTTTTTCATTTAAATTTCGCAAACATAAATGTACTAAAGTTCCTTTTTCGCTTGCAGATATTTCTTTTTCTTCTTTTAAAAATTCAGGAGTATTATAGTTAGTTTGAAACTCTTCTTTTAAATCAAGGTTCATATTTTTTATTTTAGTAACAGAACTTTTTGTCATTATTTTATTAATTGTCTTATATTCATATTCCCATTCTAGTTTCTTTTTTAATATCTCTAATTTTTTCTTATCTATTTTATTTATCTCATCTTTTATATCTATTTCTTTATTTTCTTCTTTATATACATTTTGCAAAATTTCCTCTTTTTTATGTATTTTTATTTCTAATATCCCTTCTAATTGTTTTCCAAGTTTTAAATATACAAGTTCTATCCAATCTAAATAATTTAAATACTTTTGTACTATATTTTTGTTTATCTTATTTGCTTCATCTATATCTCTATATGTATCTAGCTCTTCTTCTTTTTTATCTGAACTCTTTTTATAGTCTTTTTCTATACCTGTTATTATTAATTTCTCTTTCGCACGAGTTAAAGCAACATATAATATTCTCATTTCTTCAGATATTAATTCTGTTTTAGATATATATTTTATTGCTTCCCTTGCAAGTATACTATATGTTATACCTTCTTCATAGTTTATATATTTAGGTCCTAATCCTATATCATGATGTAATAGTATTGGATTTGTATTTAAATCCCTCATATTAAATTTTTTACTCGTTCCACTTAAAAATACTACTGGAAATTCTAGTCCCTTACTTTTGTGTATACTCATTATTCTTACTACATCTTCATTCTCTCCAATAAGTTTTGCTCCTGACATATCTTTATTGCTAAAGTTCAGTTTATCTATAAATGTAATAAAACTATACAATCCTCTAAAGCTTGTTTTCTCATATTGCTTTGCTTTTTCAAATAATATTTTTAAATTTGCTGCCCTCAGTGTTCCATTTGGCATAAGACTTACATAATTATAATATCCTGTATCTTGATAGATCTTCCAAATAAATTCATTTAGAGGCATATATTCTTTACATTTTCTAAATTGTTCTAGCTTATTTAAAAAATCTTCTATTTTATCTTTTAATTTCGTGTCTATATTTTCTCTTTTTTCATATTCTACCATTGATTCATAAAAAGATTTTGCCTTACTTTCTATTCTTAAAGATACTAGTTCATTGTCTGTAAATCCACCTATCATTGACCTTAATACTGTAACCAGTGCTATATCATTTATTGGATTATCTATTATTTTAAGCATACTCATTATTACTTGAATTTCCATTGTATCCAAATATCCGAACTGTAGTATCACAAAATACAGGCATGTTTAGTTTAGAAATCTCTTGTTCATATATTGGTGCTGTATTTCCGTGGAGAACGCAATAATACAACTATATCTTTATATGTAATTTTTCTGTATGTTTTATCTTTATTACATACCATGTATCCTGTTTCTATGAGAGTTTTTATTTTGTTTGCAACAAACTTCGCTTCTAGTACTATATCTTCAACTCTTTCTGTTTCTTCTTCATCTGTATTCTCTATATCTGTTCTATATATACTTTCTTCTTTATCTTTTAAGTCTATTATATTTATCTCTGTTTTTAAGTTCTCTCCTTCTGGATATTCCGCTCCTAAATTGAGATATTCTCCTTCATTATAATCTATGTCACCTAAACTTTTGCTCATTATATTATCAAATATGATATTTGTTATATCCAAAATATTTTTCCTGCTTCTAAAGTTTTTAAACAACTGTATTTTTAAGTCATCTTGCTTTTCTAAGTTTTCTTTATTTTTATATGTTTCATATTTATCTAAAAATAATTCTGGTCTCGCGCCTCTAAATTTATATATACTTTGTTTTACATCTCCTACCATAAATGTGTTATTACCTTTGGAGATAGTAGTTAATATATATTCTTGTACTAAATTACTATCTTGATATTCATCTATTAAGATTTCTGCATATTTTTCCTTATACTTATTTTTCGCACTGCTTTCTTCCTTGCTTAATATGTTTAATGCAAAGTGCTCTATATCATTAAAATCCATAATGTTTTTATCTTGTTTTATTTTTGCAAATTTTTCCGAAAATTCTAATACTAATCTTTTTACATTAGATAATATCTCATACATTTCTTTTATATCTTCGTTTGCTTCTTCTGAACTGTATCTCATGATATTTTCTGCTATACCTTTTATATCTGCTTTTACTTTATCTCTTTCTTTTTTTATTTTATTTTTTACTTCTTCTGCAACTTTTTTATCTGCATTAAATCTATCAAATGAAATTTCATTTATTCCAAAATATATATCATCCCAAGTTTCTTTTTCATATATACTTTCTATCTTTCTTATATCTTCTGATAGTATGACTATAATCTTTTCTGTATCTTCTTCATATTTTGCTTTATTTAATTGATTTTTTAATCTTAATATTCCGGTCTTCTAATTCATCTTTTACTATTTTTATTAATATTTCTCCCCATATCGTTTTCTCGAAACTTGTATTTTTTATGTTAAATTCTTTTATTTTTTCTTCTAACCATTGTTCTGGGAATGGCATACTTTGTATATATAGATATATTTTTAATGTTATTTCCTTTAATATATCATCACCCTTATAGCTTGTATATTTATCTATCAGATTTAAAAAATCTTTATCTTGTTTTTCATACTTTTCTTCAAATATATCTTCTAATATTTCTTCTTTTAGTATTTCTATTTCTGTACTTTCTGCAATTCTCAAGTTTGGAGATATTCCGTATTTCAAAAAAGTTATTTTTAACAATGTCTAAACAAAATGAATCTATGGTACATATACTTGCTTTTGATAAAAGTATTATCTGTTTTTGTAGATGCTTATCGTCTGGATTTTCTTCTATTTTTCTATATATTGCATCTAAAACTCTTCCTCTCATCTCTGCAGCAGCTGCTTTTGTAAATGTTACAACTAATATTTTATCTATATCTATTTTTTCATTTATTATTTTGTTTATTATTCTTTCAACAAGTACTGCTGTCTTTCCGAGAACCTGCTGCTGCTGCGACTAAGATGTTCTCTCCTTTTTCTTCTATTGCAAGTTTCTGCTCTTTAGTCCATTTTACTTCACCCATAAATACCTCCTGTATTATATGGATATATGATATCACAAGTTAAAGTTTTTGGCTATATTTTTTTGGTACAGTTATAAAAACTTCTTCTATGAAAAAGAGGAAGCCATATATTATAAAAAAATAGTCTTTGTTTTACTTTTATTTTATTGTTTCTGTTTTATTAACTTTTCTCTTGATACTCCTACAAACAACTTAAATATAAAAATAAACATGCACATTTTTAATTGTACATGTTTATTTTTATATTAATACATTCCTTCCATTCCGCCTGCCATTGGTGCTTCATGCCCCCCACAACTACATTTTTCTTCTTTCTTATCTGTTACTATGCTTTCTGTTGTAAGTACCATAGAAGCTATGCTTGCTGCATTTTGAAGTGCAGATCTTGTTACTTTTGTAGGATCTACTATTCCGTGTTTTTTCATGTCTACAAATTCTTCATCTCCTGCATCAAATCCAAATCCATCTGCACTTGATTTTACTTTTTCTACAACTACAGCTGGTTCCAATCCTGCATTTACTACTATTTGTCTCATTGGTTCTTCAAGTGCTGCTAATACTATTCTTCCTCCTAATCTCTCATCTTCTTTCAATTCTTTTACTGCATTTTCTACTTTAGGTATTATATTTATGTATGCAGTTCCTCCACCTGCAACTATACCTTCTTCAACAGCAGCTTTTGTTGCAGCTAAAGCATCTTCTATTCTTAGTTTCTTTTCTTTCATCTCTATTTCTGTTGCTGCTCCAACTTCTATTACTGCAACTCCTCCTGCAAGTTTTGCAAGTCTTTCTTGTAATTTTTCTTTATCAAATTCACTTAAAGTCTCTCCTATTTGTTTCTTTAACTGACTAACTCTTGCAACTAGTGCTTCTTTATCTCCTGCACCATCTACTATTACTGTATTTTCTTTTTGTACTTTTACTTGTCTTGCTTTTCCTAATTGTTCTATTGTTACATCTTTAAGTTCTAATCCTAGATCTGATGTAATAACTTCTCCCCCTGTAAGTATTGCTATATCTTCTAGCATTTCTTTTCTTCTATCTCCATATCCTGGTGCCTTTACTGCTATTACATTTAATACTCCTCTTAATTTATTTAATATTAATGTAGATAAAGCTTCATTCTCTATGTCTTCTGCTATTATTACAAGTTTTCCTGATGATTGCATTAAGCTCTCTAGTAATGGTAATATTTCTTGTATATTACTTATTTTTTTATCTGTTATTAATATATATGGATTGTCAAATATTGCTTCCATTTTTTCTGTATCTGTTACCATATATGGAGATACATATCCTTTATCAAATTGCATTCCTTCTACTACATCTACTTTTGTCTCAGATGTTTTACTTTCTTCTAATGTAATTACTCCATCTTTAGAAACTTTTTCCATTGCATCTGCTATAAGTTCTCCAATTTCTAAATTATTTGCAGATATGCTTGCAACTCTTGCTATATCTTCTTTTCCATTAACAGGTGAGCTTATTCCTTTTAATGCTGAAATTGCTGAATTTACGGTTTTGTCTATTCCTCTTTTTATTGCCATTGGATCTCCACCAGCTGCAACATTTTTAACCCCTTCTTTTATCATTTTTTGAGCTAATACTGTTGCTGTTGTTGTTCCATCTCCTGCAACATCATTTGTTTTTGTTGATACTTCTTTTACAAGTCTTGCTCCCATATTTTCATAAGGATCTTCTAATTCTATTTCTTTTGCTATTGTTACTCCATCGTTTGTTATAAGTGGAGCACCAAAGCTTTTATCTAATACAACATTTCTTCCTTTTGGTCCAAGTGTAACTTTTACAGTATCTGCAAGTTTATTTACACCTTCTAATAACTTTTTTCTGGCATCTTCGCCATATAGTATTGTTTTTGCCATTTTTACCTCCCTCGTTCAAAAAAACAAACTTGGCATAGTGTTGTTAATTTTAGTCGATTTCTATTCAATATATATAAGTACACCTCATAGAATATCTCCTTTAAGTATCTAGCTCTATTCGCTTCTTTTTTGAACTTTATTTTATAAAATTTTTTAAAAATTAAATAACTTTAGCTAAAATATCTCCTTGTTTAACAATTATATAATCTTCACCTTCATATTTTATTTCTGTTCCTGAATATTTACTTACTATTACTTTGTCTTTTTCTTTAATATTCATTTCAACTGTTTCTCCATCTACTTTTCCACCTGGTCCTACTGCTATTACTTCTGCTATTTGTGGTTTTTCTTTTGAATTTGCTGATAGGATAATTCCACTTTTTGTAGTGTCCTCGCTCTCACACATTTTGATTAAAACTTTGTCACCTAATGGTTTTATCATTAATATCTACCTCCTTCATATTAGCACTCGTTATTTCCGACTGCTAATATAATTTATACCTTTTTTCCTTACTTGTCAATACTATTTTATGAAATTTACAAAATTTTCACAATTAAAACAGCTATATTACAGTAATTCTCTTAACTTGCGTAGTTTGTAAGCTATAATATGCAAAAACCCCTTAGACCGTTCTTTGGTCTGAGGGATTTTTCTAATATCTATCTTTTTGTTTTTTTAGCAGCTTCTATAAGTCCAACAAATAAAGGTTGTGGTCTATCTGGTCTTGATTTAAATTCTGGATGGAATTGTCCTGCTATAAAATATGGATGTTTCTCGTATTCTACTATTTCTACTAAGTTTCCATCTGGAGATGTTCCTGAAATCTTTAATCCATTTTCTTCACAAATTTCTCTATATTTATTATTAAATTCAAATCTATGTCTATGTCTTTCTGTTATTTTATCTTTTCCATACAATCTTCTAGCTAGTGTTCCTTCTTTTAGCATACAAGGATAGCTACCAAGTCTCATTGTTCCACCTTTATTTTCAATATCTCTTTGGTCATCCATTATATGTATAGCTGGATTTTTGCAATTTTGACTAAATTCTTCTGAATCAACATCTTCTAATCCGACAAATATTTCTTAAAAATTCTACAACTGTCATTTGCATTCCAAGACATATTCCAAGGAATGGTATGTTATTTTCTCTTACATATTTTATTGCCTCTATTTTACCTTCTATACCTCTATTTCCGAATCCTCCTGGAACTACTATACCTTGTATATCTCCTAATTTTTCTTGTACATTTTCTTCTGTTATTGTTTCTGAATCTATATATTTTATATCTATATTTACATTATTTGCATATCCACCGATGTCTTAGGCTTTCTGCAACTGAAAGATATGAATCTTCTAGTCTTACATACTTTCCAACTATTGCAACTTTGACTGTATCTTCTCCTATTTTTCTAATATTTTCTATCATTTCTTCCCATTTTTGATTTTGTGGAATTTGTCTTTCTAATCCAAAATGTTTGCATACAACTTTTGCAAGTCCTTCTTCTTCTAGCATTAAAGGTACTGCATATAAATTATCTGCTGTTAGGTTTTGGATAACACATTCTTTTTTTACATTACAAAATAGTGCAATTTTTGCTTTCATATCTTCTGGCATTTCTTGTTCACTTCTACATACCAATATATCTGGTTTTATTCCAAATGATTGAAGTTCTTTTACTGAATGTTGTGTAGGTTTTGATTTTAGTTCATTTGAACCATATATATATGGAAGTAATGTAACATGTATATATATAACATCTTCTTTTTCTTGTTCTAAACCTATTTGTCTTATTGCTTCTATGAAAGCTAAACTTTCCATGTCTCCAACTGTACCACCAAGCTCTGTTATTACTATATCTACATCAGTATCTTCAAAACTATATATTTTTTCTTTTATTTCATTTGTAATATGTGGTATTACTTGTACAGTTTTTCCTAAGTAATCTCCTCTTCTTTCTTTATCTAATACACTTTGATATATTTTTCCTGATGTCACACTAGAATTTTTTGTTAAATTTTCATCTGTAAATCTTTCATAATGTCCTAAATCTAAATCTGTTTCAGCTCCATCATCTGTTACAAATACCTCTCCATGTTCATAAGGGCTCATCGTTCCTGGATCTACATTTATATATGGGTCAAATTTTTGGTTTGCTACCTTATATCCTCTATTTTTTAATAACCTTCCGAAGAGATGCTGCTGTTATTCCTTTTCCTAATCCTGATACTACGCCTCCTGTTACAAATACATACTTTTTACTCATTATCTTTCCCTTTCTTAAAAAAACAAAAAAATAGATTAAAACTTTTCCCTTAAAAAAGGGGTTTTTTTTTAATCTATTCTTAAATAATATGTATTTATATTATCACTTTTTTCTAGAAAATGCAACATATTTTTTTAGAAAAGTTGAAATTGATTTAAATACTATTTATTATCCATTGTACTCTTTTATAAGTTTTAACTTCTTATATATTCCTAAAATTCTTGCTCCCAATATAACTCCTCAAAATAACTAGTTCTATTTTTAACTCGTCTTTCATAGTATTTTGTAAAAGGAGTTTTGGTTTATGTTTGTTTATAATGTAAAGATTAGTTCTAGTAAAATTTTTAAGATTGTTTTTGTTATTATTTTTATTATCATTTTTTGTATTACTGGTTTAGCTATTTTTAAGACTTTTAATTTTAGCAACAGTAAAATTAATAATAATGATGTTTATGAGATAAATTCTACTAATTACACAAATATTTTAAAGGCTGTTCATGATGACTTAGACACTTATATCGGACAAAAAATTCAATTTTCTGGATATATTTATCGTGTGTATGACCTTCAAGATGATGAATTTGTGCTTGCTCGTGATATGATTATAAATACTAATAATGAAACTTTAGTTGTTGGTTTCTTATGTCATAGTGATAATTCTAGTAATTTAAAAGATGGTACTTGGGTTAATATAACAGGAGAAATAAAAAAAGGGTATTATCATGGAGATATTCCCCTTATAGATATAAGTAATATTGAAGAAATAAAAAAGCCATCTGATGCAAATGTTTATCCTCCAGATGACTTCTATATTCCAACTTCTACTTTAGTATACAATAATCCTTAGTAGATTTTGTAAGTACTTCATAACCATTTTCTGTAATAAGTACTGTGTCTTCTATTCTTATTCCAAATCTGCCTGGCAAATATATGCCAGGTTCATTTGCAATTACCATTCCAGCTTTTAATATTTTTTCACTTCTTGGTGATAATATTGGACCTTCATGAATTTCAAGTCCTACTCCATGTCCGAATTGCATGCATTAGTTCATAATCATGAAGTTTAAAATTACATTCTACCATTTTTGATATTATTTTAATGCTTGCACCGTTCCTTCATCTCTGATAATGCAAGTTTCTGGTTTTTTAAAACTAAATCATATACATCTTTAGCATATTCTGTAATATTTCCAATAAATATTGTTCTTGTCATATCTGAGCAATACCCATTATATTTGCATCCCATATCTATTATGATAATATCTCCATCAGCAATCTCTCTATCTGCTGGAACCCAATGTGGAACAGAAGAGTTTGCACCAGATGCAACTATTGTTTCAAAGCTTGTACCTTCTGCACCATTTTCTTTAAAATATTTTTCTACTTCATATGCTATTTCTTTTTCTGTCATTCCTATTTTTATGTATTCTAACAGATGTAGGAAACAATTATCTGTTATTTCACAAGATTTCCTTAAGTATGATATTTCTTCTTCATCTTTTATTTGTCTTTGTTTTTCTACTATTCCTTCTGTTTCTACTAGTTCATGTATTTTATATTTACGCATAAATTCTTTATATTTTGCGTATGTTACATATTCTTCCTCAAATCCTACTACTTCACAAAACATAAAAAAGTTTTCATAGTCTTCTAGAGACAAATCTTTTATATTTGTAACTACTATGTCGTCTTCTATTGTAAGCGTTCTTTTAACATTTTCTATATATCTATCATCTGTTATGTATATATTTTCTCTTAGGGTTAGAAGCAGAGTTCCTTCAGCTTCTATATTTGTTAGATATTTTATATTTATTGGATTAGATATAATCATTCCTTGTATATTTTGAGATTTTAAATTATTCCTTATCCATCTTATTCTTTCATTCATAACTTTCCCCCCTAACTTAAAATATTAGTACATTCCTAAAGTAAATATCTTTGCTAATGTTATAAATATATATTCAAATGGAACCAATATGCTTATAAAACATGCTATTACTATAAAAGGTCCAAATGGTATATATTCACTTTTCTTTTTTATTTTTGTTACAAGTAAAAATACGCTAATTACTGCAGCAAAAAGGAATGCCATAAGTGATATTGTAATTATATTTGTTATTCCAAAGTATAGTCCTAGAGCTCCCATAAATTTTACATCTCCGAAACCCATTGCCTCTTTTCCTGCAACAAGTCCTCCGTATAAGTGTTATGATTAAGAAAACTCCTCCTCCAAAAAGCATTCCGAAGTAATGCATTTGTCATAAGATTCATGCTGTAGAGTCCAGAAGCAAAAGCAAATACAAGTCCCACTTCAAATATTGTCATATTTAATCTATTAGGTATTATTTGATATTTATAATCCACTACAAGAGCTACTATAAGCATTGGTGTTAATATCGTGTATTTTATTAATTGTATATTGTTTAAAAACTGATTTTTAATTCCACACATTAATAGTAATATTAGATAAATAATTGTTACTATTATCATCAATGGATAATTTATTTTAAATTCTCTAAAAAAATCTTTTGATAATACTTTCTTATGCTCTGGCATTCTTTTTATACACCAAGCTGTAATTTGTGATGATACTATTCCAAGTACACAAAATAGTACATAATAAAGTATATGTATATTGTGTAAATACATTTTAATTTCCTCCCTGTTTTCTTATGTATTTTCTTATTATAAACTCCTCTATTGGCCTTTTTATTTTTGTTATTAATATATCTCTTTCATCTATTGGTTTTGTAAGTATTGGATACATTTTTGCTCTATTAGCACCTATTATATCTGTAAATATTTGATCTCCGAACAACTCCAATTTCTATTGAATTTTCTATTTCTAATTCTTTTTGTATTTTCTTAAACCCACCTTTTAGAGGTTTTTTGGCAAAATTTATATAAGGAACCTCTAAATCTTCTGCTACTTTTTTTACTTTTTCCTTTTTATTTGTGTTTGATAAAATATAAAATTTTATTCCTTGCTTTTTTAAATCTTCGCACCATTCTTTTACACCTTCTAATAAATTTTTGTCTAAATCTATTAAAGTATTATCCACATCTAAGATAAGTGCTTTTATATTATTTTTTCTTAATTTTTCTATTGTTATTTCTTTTACATTTTTTAAGTATTCTTTAGGATATAGTAACATGATTTTTTCTCCTTTTAAATTCCAATATCATTCTATCAAATACCTAGTATTTTTGTCAATTCGTATTTACAAACATTTATCTTTATTGTATAATTCATAAGTAATTAAACAAATGCTATGGAGGAATAAATGGAGTTAACAGAAGAAAAAATACTTAAAGCAAAAAAATATAATACTAAGCTTTTCCCTATATATAAGATGTTTTCATGGGACTTACTTTTTTACTATTCTATAAGTTTTTTATTTTTAACACAAAATAAAGGTCTTACTGCATCACAAATCTTATTTGCAGATTCTTTTTACCCTATTTTTAAACTTGTTTTTCAAATACCTTGTGTAAATATTATAGATATTGTTGGTAAAAGAAAAAGTTTGATTATTGCAAATGTTTTTATAATGCTTAGTATATTAACTTTAATTCTAGGAAAAGGTATAAGTTTCGTAATATTTTCAAATGCACTAATGGCTTTTGGCTATACTATAAAAGATGTTTGTGAATCTGTGTTTCTTAATGATTGCATAACAGATAAAGAACATCCTAGAACAGTATTTTCTAATATTGATGGAAAAGGTTCTGCTTATTGGTATTATCTTGATGCTATAACAGCTACATTTTGTGGATTTTTATATGTTTTTAATAATTATCTTCCTATGTTCTTATGTCTTATAATGTGCATTATTTCATGTCTACTTTCTTTTAAATTAATGCCATTTGAAGACACTTCTAATAAAAGCAATATTGATGAAACAAAAAGTTTTAAAGTATATTTTAAAGATTTAAAAATTGCATTTAAAAATATTTTTAAGTCTAATAGATTAAAAGCCTTACTATTATTTTCTGGTATATTTTCTGCTTTACTTAAAGTTCGTTCAACTATTGCAAGCAGTTTATTTACTGAAATAGGTGTAAAAGAAGAATATTTTGGAATAGTTTTTGCCTCCCTTACTATACTTTCTGGTATTTCCTCAAAACATCAAGATTTTTATCATAAAAAGTTTAGAAATACACTGCTTACTAAATTTTCACTTTCATTTTCGCTTTCTATGGTAGCTATAGGATTAGTCTCTATCATAAGTAAAAATTTTGCATTTACTTTTATTGTGGTATTTATAATGTATGCCATTCAATATTTAATAAAGGGACCTTATCACACCTTAATTAAAAGATATTTAAATAGTTTTTCAACACATACTATGGAAACTAAAATATACTCAGCTAATACTCTAATAGAAAGTTCTTTTAGTACAATGATCTATTGGGCCTCATCATTACTTCTTGGTGTAATACAGACTTCTTATGCTATTGTTATTTTGCGGTTGTATTTTTACTATTGCATTTGTTTTTATTTTAGATTATATGAAGACAAGGATTGGTTTAAAACCTGAAGAATATAAAAAATCTGATATTTATTTTACAGAAATTCATTAGTAAAATATATAAAAATAACCTTCCAAAGAAGGTTATTTTCTTATATATATTGACTTAAATTATATATAAATTAATTATTTACTAATTCTTTTAACGCTTTTCCAGCTTTGAATACTGGAGCTTTAGAAGCTGGTATTTTGATTTCTTCTTTAGTTTGTGGGTTTCTTCCTTTTCTAGCTGCTCTTTTTCTTACTTCAAAAGATCCGAATCCAACTAATTGAACTTTGTCTCCTTTTACTAATGCTTCTGTTATAACTTCTGTCATAGCATTTAAAGAAGCTTCAGCACTTTTTTTAGTTGCTCCTGTTTTAGCAGCTATAGCTGCGATTAAATCAGATTTGTTCATTTAATTTACCTCCTATAAAGATTCGTTTATGTAGATTATAACCATCTACTAAGTTGATTATTCGCCAAAATTCTCTAAAATCCTTCTTTTTTTTATTTTATTTTTTTAATTTTCCTTACAGTTAAGTTGATTTTAAAAGTTTTTGTCTTATTGAGCGCATTTATCTATTTCTTCTTTCTTATATATACCAAGCTTTTCGAGTACTTTGCACAATTTATTTCCATATGGTATCATTGAAAGTTCTTCTTTTGTAAATATTTTTAAAACTATTACACTTATACCATATAATATTCCAGCAAAAATTAATGCAATCATTGTTGCTATTTTTCCTGAAATAGATATTTTGAGTAATAACATATATAATGTATATGAGCAAACACACATAATAAATGTTGCAAATACTGGTTTTATAACAAATTTAAATGGTCTTAAATTAAGTTTTATTGCTTTTTTTAGTATTATATAACTTATGATAAATACTACTATATTATTTATGATTGAACCTATTGCTGCACCATTTACGCCTATTCCAGGAATTCTTATTAATATTATGTTTAATATTAATTTTATAATTAATCCAACAAATGAAGATACTGCTGGTACCATTATCTTACCAAGTCCTTGTAGTGCACCATTTACTGTTTGAGCAAGTACTGAAAATAGTATTGTTAAAGAGCTTATTTGTAGAAGTAATGCTCCTGATGTGCTATTTGGAAATATTAGATTTATTATTGGCTGTGCAAATACTAGCATTCCAAATGTACAAGGAAGCCCTATAAGCATTGTAACCAATATTGAAAAAGATATTCGTCTTCCTGCATCTTTATATTCTTTTTTTGCAATAGAAGCAGATATAGTTGGTACAAGTGCTGTTGCAAATGCAATGTTAAATGATAGTGGAAGTGTTGTAAGTGTATCTACTTTTCCACTAAGTATTCCATATTGAAGCTTTGCTTCTGCTTCTGATAAAAATCCTTTTAGACCTCTTACTACTGTTATTGAATCTATATTTTTATTTAATGTTGACATTATTGCACTAAGCGTTATTGGTATTGATACAAATAATATCCTTTTAACTACCTTTTCTGGTGCTTCTCTTTTATGATTTATTGTCTTTTTGATTTCTTTTTTTAGTCTTTTCTTAGAAAATTTATAATACAGTGCAAGATATCCAAAGCTTAATAACACTGATAATGTTGTTGCAAGATTGGCTCCTGCTGCCATAACTGTTACATTTGTACTATATAATAGTACTACTATCTCTACTACAACTACTGTTAATACTGTTTTAAATATTTGTTCTAATGTTTGTGCTCTAGCTGTTACAGACATTTTTTGTCTTCCATTAAAGTATCCTCTAAATACTGAAGCAATAGTTACAAAAAATATTGCTGGAGAAAGTGCAACTAAAGTTAGTTCAGATTCTGGTATTTGCAAAATTACATTTGAAATATATCCTGCTCCTATAAATAATATTAAGGTTCCGTATTAGCCCTATTAGTCCAAATACAATAAGTGCTATTTTAAATATTCTATGTGCTCCTTTATAGTCTCCGAACCGCTACTCTTTCTGATACAAGTTTTGATATAGCATTTGGTACACCTATTGATGATATTGTAAGCAAGAGTGCATATATTTGATATCCTCCACTGTAGATTGCATTTCCTTCATCTCCAAAACCATCTCTATTTGTAAGATACACTCTATATACAAATCCTAAAAGTTTAATGAATACCTGTGATATCATGAGTACTAATACACTCTTCATAAAACCTTCAGTTTTATTGGTCTTTTTTTCTTCTCTTGACCCCATTCTTTCCTTCTTTCATTACTTATATTCTATCTTAAGTTTATATTCTATATTATTCCTAATTATATTATTATATTTCCTAAAATTCAATATTTGGAAGAAAAGTTATATGAAAAAATAACAATTTAGAAATTTTAAGTTTGAAGATATTATTGACCTACATGAACTTTCTAATTTATATTTCCAAATTGTTATTTTCATTTAATTATATTTAAAATTTACTATTTACTTGGCATTAATGATATAATTCTTCCTGCAAAATCTCCGAAGTTTTGAGATTGGATTATAACTTTTCCTGGTCCTGTAAGTTTTGTTAAAAATAATCCTTCTCCTCCTAAGAATATATTTCCTAGTCCTTTTACAGTTTCAACTTCATATGATACTGTGCTTTCAAATCCAACTACATTTCCTGTATCAACTTTTAAAACTTCCCCTGGTGCTAATTCTTTTTCAACAGCATCTCCATCTATTTCTAAGAATAGCATTCCTTTTCCAGTAGCTTTTTGAAGTATAAATCCTTCTCCTCCAAAAAGTCCTGCTGAAAACCTTTTAGAAAAAGCAACTTTTAACTCTACATCTGGCTGAGCACATAGGAAAGCTCCTTTTTGAAGTGTTATTCCATTTGGCATTTCTGATAAATTTATTGCTTTTACATCTCCTGGTACTGTTGTTGCAAATGCTATTTCTGCCCCATCTTTTTCAGATGTATATGTGCTCATAAATATTGATTCTCCTGTAAACATTCTTCCTAAACTTTTCATTACTCCACCACGAGCATTTGTTGACATTTTTATTCCTTCTGTTTGCCAAGACATACCACCTTTTTGAGTATACATTGATTCTCCTTTGTTTAGTTTTACTTCTACAACTGGTACTGTTCTTCCCACTATCTTGTATTCCATATATCTTTCCCCCTAATTTAGATTTTTTATAAACACATTTTATTATATTTTGTCAGATTTTGCAATATTTTTTTATTTTAATATATACCGTTACCTCTGAATGGCTAGCTGTTATCAATATTACAAGTCACAAAATTTAATCAAATAGAATCCACTCTTTTCCAATTATTCCAGTCCCACTTGAACCTAAAATTGTATTAGACAAAGGTATTTCTACTGCAGGTCTAATAACATAATTTAGACTTCTTCCCCCACTATTACCATAACAAAGGTAAGAGGAAGAGGTCAAAAAACAACCATTGTATACAGTTGGGAAACCATATTTAATTGAGCTTTCCGTGCTAGCAGAGTAAGTAATTCTACTAGCCAAATAGTATTCTGGAAAAATCTTTTTAGTAGCTCCGATTTTCAGAGACGACTGAGCGAGCTATACTATCTTCAATATAAGCATAATACTTACTTGAATCAAATTGTGGTGTTGATGGTGTTAATGGGATAATATATATTCGAGAACGCATAGTAGTAGTGCAAGTACCTGCTCCAGGGTAAGTTGCCTCTCCAATATTAGCACTCACAAAGTATTTCTGTTCACTTTTTTTCCATGCAATTTCCCCTCCGTCCAAGAGATGAGCCAGGTGACAAATAACGACCTGTAACATTTGAATATTCTTCCAAAGCATGCACAAAAGGATATCTTTTATTTGAACCCTTATACTCTTCTCTAAGTGATTCAAAATCATTATAAAATACTTTTTCAACATCATCTAAATTAAATGAACGACCTACTGCACCATACTTTTCATTACTATAACATATCTTACCTATAATATTTAAAATTCCCACACCATTATTATATCCGAGCATAACTTTGAAACTCAATTTTAGAACTTGTGCAACCATCTGCAACTATTGTTAATCTATCATTTTCTTCATCAATATCCCATATTCTCCAGTTAAAATTTTCTGTCGTAAATGTTGTTGTTTGTGTTGTATTTCCTGATAATATAGCATAAGTTTCTCCTGTTGTTGCTTCTATATCTGTCATTTTTAATGTTCCTTTATTGGGTATGTATTTCACATAATCACCTGTTTCTGCTACCCACTCTGATGTTGTAAATGGAATTTCTGTTGTTACTGTTTTATAGTTTCCTGCTTTATCATATACTTCTACCATTAAGTCATATGATACTCCTGTTTCTAATCCTTTATATGTGTATGTGCATGTTTCAGCATTATCTACTGTTATTGTATCTCTATCTTCATATGTTCCATCTGTTGATTTTTTTATCTTAAATTTATATTGATATATTCCTGAACCTCCATTATCTTGTGCTGCTGCTATTACATTTATTGTTTTTGCATATCCTGATTTTACTGTTAAGGTTACTCCTGTTGGTGCGTTCCCATCTTTTGATACTGTTTTTTCATCATATCTTAGAGATTGTCTTCCAGCTTCATCTATTGCCCATGCTTTTATTGTATAGCTTCCATCTTCTTCTAGTAGTCTTGTTACTGTACTTCCTCCTGGTGTGTCTGTTATATAGCTTTCTCCATTTCTTGTTATCTCATATTTTATCTTTGCAATATCTGATCCACTGTCTTTCTTTCCTGTTATTGTTACTAACATATCTGAATTGTACCAATTGG
>JAAWPK010000025.1 GCA_022799935.1 Clostridia bacterium | reverse complement strand
GTATATTTTGGAAATATTAATCTTCATTTATTTAGTTCCTATAAAGAAGCTTATATCTCTGGTTTATCTTCAAATTGGAGAAATATTATACTAAATATTCTTTTGTTTGTTCCTATGGGGTTTCTTATTCCTCTTTTGAATAAAAAGTTAAGGAAGCCATATATCACTATTGGTATTGGATTTTTAATTAGTTTACTAATAGAAATTATACAAGCAATAGCACATATAGGAATATGTGAATTAGATGATATTTTCAATAATACGATTGGTACTGTTATAGGATATTGCCTATTTTATGCCATATTTATTATTAGAAATAAAGAAGAAAGTAAAAAGATATTAAAAGCTCTTCTAAGCTTTATACCTCTAGCTTTAACAATTATTTGTTTTTCAACGATTTTCCTTATATATCATTTCCAAGAATTTGGAAATTTGAGCATTGAATCTATTAATAAAATAAATATGAAAAATATAATCATTATAAACAAAATTGAGAATTTAAGTACTGAATCTAATACTGCTGATGTGTATAAATCAAAGATATATTCAAAAGAAGAAGTTAGAGAAATTGCAGAAGAGTTATTTACAAATATTGGTAGTAAATTAGTTGATGATAGCTCCATATTATCCTATGACCAAACGGCTATATTTTACTCAGATAATAACCAAAGTATATGGATAGAATATATTGGTGGAACATATAATTTAAATAATAATAGCTCTAATATATCAAATAATAAACAAACCAATTCCGATTCTTCTAATTATAATCCAGACCCTGTTAGAGATAATGTCACAAAAGAAGAAATATTAGAACTTATAAATTCTATTGGTATAGATCTTAACTTTGACTATATTTACGATATAAATGATAAAAATACTCATATATTTAAAGTAAATAAATTTATAAAAGGTGATATTCTTATAGATGGCAATATATCATGCAAATTAAAAACGAGTGGCAACTATACTCTAACAAATAATTTGATTACTTATAATAAATCGAAGGCTTGTGACATTATTTCAGAATATGAAGCTTACACAGAACTTATAAAAGGAAATTTTGCATATAATATGAATAATCAAAAAATTGAAAAACTAGATATCATAACTGTCGAACTTAGCTATATGTTAGATAGTAAAGCATTTTACCAGCCTGTTTATAAATTTGATGTTTATATAAATAATTCAGATACACTTGAAAGTATTTATATACCTGCAATAAAGTAAAAGAAATCCCCCAGTATAACTGAAGTGGTAAAATGAAAGTAGATTTTTGTGTCTACTTTCATTTTACCACTTCACTGCATGGAGGGGATTTCTTTTACTTATAGTTTTTCTTTATTCTTTGTATAGCTGTCTTTTCAAGCCTTGATACTTGTGCTTGAGAAATTCCAATTTCATCTGCTACTTCCATCTGAGTTCTTCCATCAAAAAACCTTTTTGTTATTATAACTTTCTCTCTCTGATTTAACTTTTTCATTGCTTCTGCTAAACTTAACTTTTCAGCCCACTTTTCGTCTGTATTCTTGGTATCACTAACTTGATCCATTATAAATATATTTTCTGCTCCATCTTTATATACAGGTTCTTGGAGCGATATTGGGTCTTGTATTGCATCAAAACTGAAAGCTATTTCTTCCCTTTCTATCCCAAGTTCCTTTGCAATTCTTTCTATTGTTGGTTCTTTTCCATCTTCTTTTGTTAACTTCTCTTTTATCTGCATTGCTTTATAGGCTAAATCTCTTATTGAACGGCTAACTCTTATAGGATTATTATCTCTTAGATATCTTCTTACTTCACCTATAATCATTGGTACTGCATAAGTTGAGAATTGTACATTTAGTGTTGTATCGAAATTGTCTATAGCCTTTATAAGTCCAATACACCCTACTTGAAATAAATCATCTGAACTTTCTCCTCTTCCTCCGAAATCTTTGTATAACGCTAAGTACTAATCTTAAATTTCCATTTATAAATTCTTCTCTTGCTTGTTCGTCTCCTTGTTTTATCCTAATAAATAGTTCGTTTTTTTCTTCACTTGATAGTACAGGTAACTTCGATGTGTTTACTCCACATATTTCAACCTTTTTTATCAAATAAAAAACCTCCTTTTGGAATTATAATGTATTATTTTCATTATTTCCAAAAGAAGTCTATATTATACTTTTTTATTTTTTAAAAACCAATGCCCCCCAACAATCGGGGGGCACTGGCATGCAGAATTTTCTCAGGGCTCAACATACTGCCGCCACAGCGGATAAATGAGGCTTACTTCCTCAATATATGGAAATTCCAAGGTTTCATCCCCATTTTCAACGCTGTATAAAGCGACTTCACGCTCACCTGTTCCAAACGGGAACGCCTCAGGCTCTGCCAAGATAGGCTTAGCGCCAGTTCTCAGCAACTCGTACACCTTCTCAATAGGACCAAGTACTTCTTCTTTTAAGTAGTTTTCCTTTAAGAAGAAGCACCCAAGAGTTACCCACCTGCCATTGTAGAAGATCCGCTCTTTCAGCCGCCTAAGGCTTGCATAGTTCCAGATTTTCTCTCCCTCAAATTCCCTGAGATATTTTGGTCTCCCAATCTCAAAGAAATCAAGGACAGTAACTCTGTCACTAATATCAAGGTCTTCAACCCACAATTTTATAATGGGGATTATGAGTTCCCCATCTGAAATTTTGTTGAAGATCCCCTCGTACTCCACATCAAGAATCAAGCCAAGGTTAAATCCACTTGTTTTTTCTTTCTTGATGAGTCCTTTGCTTTGAACTCCCCACTCTTTATCGTAAATGAGATAGGGTCCACATGCGATCATCATCGCATACAAATGTGCCCACTTTGTGGCCACAAGTGCCTCCTCTTCGCCGGTCGTTTTTTGGGCAATTTTTTTGACCAAATCTTGAACCGTTCTGTGAAACAGTACAAGATAGTCGAGACTGTGCATGGATTCAATAATCTTATCAGCCTTCCTTTCCATTTCGATTTCAGCCTTGTTAGGCCTCTTTCCAGCCGTTCTCATCCGAAACAGTTTGTCCGCGTGGTTAATTCCTCCATTGAGACCAAAGAAAGTTTCCAGATGCTTCCTATCTTTCTTAGGAAGCTTCGGAATAGCTTTGTCTCTGAAGTCAGCAAAGCTTGCATTCTCCATTTGGAAGTTCTTACACACACGCCGGAACATTTTGCGGTATGCATCGTCGTTTTGCCTATAATAGCCCCCAGTCATATTATTTTACCTCCTGCATTTTTTAAGGCTAATATATAAAATTATATCACTTTTTCCACATTATGTCAATTTACTGTGTTATTTTTTATTTTTAAGTAAAATTAGAGTCACACCTTTATTATATGGAATTATCTTTTTTTCTATTCTTTTATGTTTAAATTCTTTTCTTACCATATTCATTATAACTTGTCCTTGCCTATATCCATGTATTACAACTATTTCTTTAATTTTTTCTTCTGCTGTATCTAATGTTTTTTCCAAATAGAATTTAGCTTCTGCTTCCTGCATGTCATGCAAGTCTAAAATAATTCTTTCTTCATCAGCTATAAAAAAATCTGAATCCATCTTTGCCTCCACTTTTAAAGAATACATTCTATGTTCTTTTAGTTTTAAATTTCAAACTTAATACTTAAATTTCTAACAATTACTATAATTTTAATTCATTAGAATAAAGTTACTATATTCATAATAAATTAAAAAGGAACTTATTAAGAAGTTCCTTATATTTTATGTAATTTTTATTTTTTAAATATAGAAAACTGAAAGTATAACTGCAAAGATTACGAAAGTAATTCCTAAAGTAATTGTTAATCTCTTCATTCTACCTTCTTTTGTTCTTCCTTTATTTTGATTATAGAAATTGTTTGTGCTTGATCCAGTAACAGTGCTTGTCACACCAGAATCTTCCTTAGACTGAATTAGTGTTAATATTATTAGTACAACTGCTACGATTACATATATTACTAATAATATATTTTTTATAATTTCCATTTAGTATTATCATTCCTTTCTTAAGGCTTGAAACAATATCTAATTGAATGCTTAGCCTCTGTGCATATAAATGCAATAATAATTTTAGCATATTTATTCTTGAAATGCAATGCTTTTTGTAAAAAACATTCTTAAAATTATTTTTCTAGCTTATGATATACCTTTTTTCCTTTTTTGATTATTGCATATCCTTCTTTAAAATCCATTTCTGACAATGTATAATTTACATCTATAATTTTCTCATCATTTAAAGTAATTCCACCCTGTTCTATAAGCTTTCTAGCTTGTCCCTTTGAAGGAGCAATTTCTATTTTTATTAAAGCATCTACTAAACTTATATTTATATCTGTAAGTTTTGTTGTAGGCATATTTTCTAAATTTCCGTTTCCTTCAAATAGAGCCTTTGCAGTTTCTTCTGCCTTAATTGCTTCTTCTTCTCCATGAATTAACTTTGTTATTTCAAATGCAGCTACTTTCTTAGCTTCATTTATCTTTTCATCTTTTAGATTAGCTAATCTTTCTACCTCTTCATCTGGCAAAAATGTTAATAATCTTAATACTTTTTCTACTTCAGTGTCTCCAATGTTTCTCCAGTACTGGTAAAATTCATAAGGAGATGTTCTTTCTGGATTTAGCCATAAAGCTCCTTTTTCTGTTTTTCCCATCTTTTTACCATCAGCTGTTGTGAGTAGTTTAAATGTTAATCCATATGAGTCCTCTGCACCAACTTTCCTAATTAGTTCAACTCCTCCTATTATATTAGACCATTGATCATTTCCACCAATTTGCATTTTACAATTATATTTATCATGTAAGTATAAAAAATCGTAGCTTTGCATTAACATATAACCCATTTCAAAAAATGTAAGACCAGTTTCAAGTCTTGCTTTATAACATTCTGCTGCAAGCATTTTATTTACAGAAAATAATGTTCCTATTCTTCTCATAAAATCTATGTAATTTAAATCTAATAACCAATCTGCATTATTTACTACTATTGCTGCATTTTCTCCTTCAAATGAAACAAATCTTTCTGCTTGCTTTTTTATACATGCTACATTATTATCTATAGTTTCTCTTGACATCATTTTTCTCATATCTGTTTTTCCGAGATGGATCACCTATTGTAGCTGTTCCTCCACCCATTAATATTATTGGTCTATGACCTGCTTTCTGAAGTCTTGAAGCTACCATTAAAGCAACGAAATGTCCTATATGCATACTATCTGCTGTTGGATCTATTCCTATATAAAATCTAACACTATCCTTTTTAAACAATTCTTTCATTTCTTTCTCATGTGTTAGCTGCTCTATATATCCTCTTTTTTCTAATTCTCCTATTATATCTGTCATCTAATTCTCCTCTCCTTTCTAAATTTTAGTCTTATTTAGTTTATTATTATATAATCTTTTTTTAAAAAAGTAAAGTAGATTAAATTGTTTACCTACATTTTGTTAACATTATACTTGAATTTTAATTTTGTATATGATATTATTTTTATAGATAAGAAATATGGAGGTTTTATGGAAAATAAAAGAAATAAAAATATAGAGATTATTTCTGGAAATGGGAAAGATTTAGATATCTCTCCTGTATCTAGTCATCTTCCAATTAGTAAACCTAAGATAAGTAAAGATAATGATAAAAAAATTATAATTCCTACTGAGAAAAAAAAGAAAAAGTCAAACTAGATAAAACTAGTTTGACTTTTTTAGTATTTTATTTTTAAAAGAGCTAATATAAAAAATTGCCCATTTTTGAGCAATTTTCTATATGGTACCTGAGCTAGAGACATATGCGATATAGGTCTAGTAATTCTACTATTTTTATGGTAAACTATAATAAAAATAGAAAGAGGTTGTATAAAATTGAGAGGGCAAAGTGAGTTGCAAATAATTAAAACAAAAGATATAATGATTAATCCAGAAAATCCAAGACACAATGCAGTTCAAATGGTTATGCCAGAGATGGGAGAAGAACTTATAATGAAAGAATTAATAAGGGATAAAGAAACAGCAAATAAAATGTTTGATCTTATTAAAAGTATTTTCGATTCTGGATTTATTCCTACATTTGCAGTTATTCTTGAATATAAAAAGGATATAAATAAATATATTCCGTGGGATGGAAATAGAAGAATTACAGCATTAAAAATTTTAGAGAATCCAAGGATAATGTATTCTTTAAAATATTTTACATATCCTCAAATAAATACAATATCTGAATTTTCAAAGAAAGTCGAAAAAGATTTCTTTGAAGTTTCTGCATATATAGTGAAGGATTTTGAAGAAGCAGCACCAATGATAAAAGCAATACATACTACTGCATCGGGAGGTATGCAATGGGATAGAATAATGATTAAGAGGTTTGAGCAAAAATTAGGAATGAAGAATGTTTTAACACAAGCTCAAGAATTACTACCTAATGCTTTCAAAGAGTTGCCAACTAATTTCCCAACAACAGTATTAGACAAAATATTAGAGTCAAAAGAAGGAAAAAACTTTTTGAATATAGATAATATTGATAATACTTTAACATTTACTTCGTCTATGGACGATACAGAAAAGAAATTAAAAAGAATAATCGAAGATATAAAGTCAGGTAATTTAAACAGTAAAATGGTTCAAAGTAATAAAAAAATTAAAGAATATCTTAATAATGATCAGTCAACTGAAGCTATTAGAGAAAAACCGCAAAAATTGGCTGAAATAAAAGATAAAACAGAAAATATACTTACGAAAAGTAAAACTGATAATGAGCTTAAAGAAGACAATATTATCAATGAAAGACAAATTGAATTATCAGATGTAATGACTCAAATAATTACAATGCCAGAAGTAAAGATAAAAAAAGAAAAAATGATAATTTTTTCAAATATAAATATTGAAAAGTTAGATTATAATAATGAAAGAGCGAGTGGAATAAAAGCATTAGCTTATGAGATACAACAAATGTCTATGAAAAATGCTTATGAATATTATCCGATATCTTATTGCTTTATATTAAGAGCATTGTTTGAGCAAACTAGCATTTACTTTTTAATGATGAGAAATGAATGGGATGAATTTAAAGGAAATAGAAATAGAGATCCCAATTTGGGTGAAATAATAAAGCATATAACTAATAAAATGGATACATTATTTTCTAATGATGTAACTGCAAAAAGATGTTGGGAAAATGTTTTTAAAACTCAATCTAATAAAGATTATTTAGACTTAGTAATACATCACCCATATAATATATATCCTAATATAGGACATATAAAGAGAATTTCGGATATAGGATTATTTTATATTATACAATATTTTATTAACTATAAAAATAGTGAGATAGGATAGATATAAAAATGAGAAAATTTGTTTTGTTCGCTTGTATTTTGTAAAATAATGTTGTATAGTTATAAACATAGAAATGAGAATAAGCAGAGTGTGTTACCACCTTTTAACTCTTTGATGTCTACAAACTACTTCAAGGCTTTTAGCTTTGAGACTGAATATGGGAGTGGTGGTCTATGGCAAACAGTTTAATTATAGTAACTTATTTATTGTTTTACTCTTTAGTTGCGACAGCGATCATAAATATTGCCTTGTTCATCATCATTTTGGTATTACTACATAGGCAATAAAAAATAAGTCATTCTGCTTTACCCGAGTAAATGACTTATTTTTAAATTATTGTGGTAACCACTTTGTGGCTCTCATTTCTTTATTTAATAAAATTATACATTGTTTTTTTGAGTTTGTCAAATCATTTCAGTATTTTTATAGAATAAAGCTATAAAAGACCTTCATTTTTTTCTTGTAAAATTAAATTTTCTAACACATTTGAAGCATCTATTATTTCCTTTATTTCAGTTGGATTTATATTTTCATAAAATGTAAAATCTGTACCATCCAGTTTTTTATCTTTATAAAAACATAACATCAAATAAATTATTCTTTGTTTTGTAGGGTAATCTATTAAATTAAAAGATATTTCTTTTCTTACAATATAGGGTTTTCCTATTTTTTTCAATTCACTATAATCATTTTTTAAGGTGGGTTTTAAAATATCTTCTAACAATTCTCCTCCCCAGAATTTAAAGAAATGTTCAGAACCAGAACTTCTTTTGTTTAATGTACCATATGGAGTAGTGAAATGAATAGTATTTCCTCTATGCTCATAATTATAATTATATATTAAATCTTTAAAATTATAATTGGTATTTTTAAAATGTTTTTCTAAAGTTTCTATATAATAATCCTTTAAAATTGAACTCTTAGAAGGAATAAGTAAACCGTTCTGTAAAACAAATTCCTTATCTACTAATCTAGTACAATGATAAATGCTTAAGGATAAATTGTTAAGATATAATTGTATATCACTTGGAACTTCTACAAATTCTGTTACAGGAGTATTTTTTATAAAATCTATTATTCTATTAGGATATGTTAATATATTGTCTATAAAAATAGTTTCTGTCATTTTTATTACACCTCATTAATGATATTTAATAATAAAATATTAACATATATTCGCATAATTCGCAAGAATTATAAAGCACATAAAAGAGTATTAAACCTTAAATAATCTAATATGAATAAAATTACTAATTTATTCATAAAGTTGTAAGTAATAAAATTATTCCCACCAATTATCATAATGTTTCTTATATTTGTTTACAAACTTTATCAATTCTTGCCTAGTCCATTCACTAAAAGGTAATTCTTCTAACAAAGCGTGGCATCTTATTATTTTTCTTTGTGTTGATAGTAATTCTTCTTTCATTTCATCTGTTATTTCTGTAATCTTATATTCTTCAAGCTCGCTTTGATTTCTTTTATATATTCCTACTCTAACATATTCTGGTATTGTATTTATATAATGTTCTAGGTTACAAGCACATTTATAAAGGCTAAAATTTATTATTACTTCTATTAGCTCATCTTTTGTCCATTCTTCAAATGGAAGTTTTTCTAATACCTCTATTTTTCGTATATTAGCATAACTTTCTTTTAACTCTTTTTCTATTTCTTCATCTGTCATATCTTCATGTTCCTTTTCATATGTGATTTCTTTTTTCATATATTCCTCCAAAACTTCGACATTCTCGAACAATTATATCAAGACCATAAAGAAACTTCAAGAATATCGAAGTTCACTGATATTTATCATTGCTTTTGTAATAATAAAAAAGAGGTGATAATGCAATGATAGGTATGATTTTAAGAAATATAAGAAAGATGAAAGGGCTAACTCAAAAACAAATTAGTAATAAATTAAACTTAGCAGAAAATACAATATCTAATTATGAAACTGAAATTAGTAATCCCACATTCAATGTAATAAATAAAATTGCAAATATATGTGATTTTGAAATACAATTTGTTGATAAAAAGAATAATAAGACATATTCTATCAAGGAATTATCTAAAGAGATGGATTTTTAAAAACTAAAAAACTTCGAGAAAGTTGACAAAAACGCATCGAGTATATCGAGAAAATATGAAAAAGGCTACCACTTTTGCAATAATAAATGCGAGGTGGAAATGCAATGGTAGGTATAATTTTAAGAAATATAAGAAAAATTAGAGGGCTAACTCAAGCTCAAATTGGTAAAAAATTAAATCTAGCAGAAAATACAATATCTAACTATGAAACTGAATACAGTAACCCAACATTTAATACCATTAAAAAGATTATAGATATATGTAATTTTGAGATACAATTTGTTGATAAGAAAAATAAAAAGACATACTCAATAGAAGAATTGTCAAAAGAAATGGATTTTTAAAATTAAAGTATACTTGGTACAGGTTCGATTCCTGTTGGCTCTGATATGATGATTAAAGGAGGAATTGAGATTATATGTATTATAATCAATGCAATAATAAGTGGCTTAATGGCAAAATGTCTGGATGGTACAAAATTGGCTAAAAACTTCTTTATATCCATTGTTCTCGCTAGTATTGTGACAGAGCCATAGTTTAATGGTAGAACATTGTATAGTCCAAAACTAGCGAGAAACCAATAAATATTTTTAGATTTGTAAAATAGGAGTGAAAATCACTCCTATTTTATACAGTTTGTCTTATTTTGATCAGTTCGTATTCTATTTCATTAAGCAAAAGCAATGCTACTTGATTTTGTCCTTCCTTTTTCATTTCAATAAGTTTAGCCATTGTAAAATTTACTGTAAAAAATTTATGAAACGAATAGCATTTGCTGTAATCTTCGCCAATTTCTCGAAGTAAGCAGTCATAATAATTGCATAAATCTGCTGTATCATACTCAAGGGATAAAAAACTGCTTATTGTCATATTTACTGCAAGTCTTAACTTTTCATTTATAGTCATTTTCTTAATTATATCTATCACAAATTTTACTTCTTCACTCATATAATATCAAACCCATCCCTATCACATACAAGATAGCAATTATGCCTTTCTAAGTCTGATATTAACACCTCTAAATCACGAACAGAACATGTAACTCTGTCTAGCTTGTATGCTACAATATAATTGATTTTACCTGCTCGCATATCTTCTAGCATTTGCTGAAAAGCTGGTCTGTGTTCCATATCCTTTGCCAATATTCCTGCGTCTTTGTAAACTTTAAATACTTTGTATTCTTTATATTTGCAAAGATGTTTTAATTTTTCTTCTTGTTCTCCTAATCTGAAACCTTCATGTGCTTGGTCCTCTATACTTACACGAATATAAATTCCAGCATTCTTCATTTCCTGCAAAAATCCTCCTTTTTTGCCAATATTAGTCAAAAAAAGTTCCAACCCATAAGAGTTGGAATTAGATTTTTGTGTTCGTCATTTTATTGTAATCTTAAACCTCAGTTATATTAAGGCTTACAAAAAGTTCGATGAAACTTTCCTTTGGTAGCGAAGGGGAGATTCGAACTCTCGACCTGCCGGGTATGAACCGGATGCTCTAGCCAACTGAGCTACTTCGCCATAAATATTACTTTACTATTATAAACGCATATATCAAATTTGTCAATGAATTTTACAAAATTTTATAAATCTGATACTAGGCCATTTGAGTTTTATGCCTTAATGGCTTAAAACTCAAATTTGGTATCAACAAAATTTTACTAAAATCACCTATAAATTCTAGTCATCTCTTTCTTTTTCTTCTTCTTCTTTTACATCTTTGCTTTCCTCTGTCTTTGTTTCATTTGTTTGAACAGTCGCTTTCTCAGATGTGACTATTATATTTTGAGAAAAGCTTGTTCCTCCAGATGTTCCATTCTTTCTTTTTTTCCTTTGTTCCATAAAATAATTAGGTACTATTTTTGCAATTGTTTCATATGTCCTTCTAAAAGCTTCTCTTCTTTCTGTATCTTTATCTTGAGAAATAATATCTTCTGGAGATTCAACTGGATCATATTTAGTTAAGCTCATTCTTTCCTTTTTTTTCTCTTTAGCCATATTGCTTTTCATTTCTCCCTTCAAAAAGTTAGTTCATATAATCTCTAAGTTTTTTACTACGACTTGGATGTCTTAGTTTTCTAAGTGCCTTTGCTTCTATTTGCCTTATTCTTTCTCTTGTAACTTCAAATTCTTTTCCAACTTCTTCTAGAGTTCTTGCTTTTCCGGTCTTCTAATCCAAATCTTAATTTTAAGACCTTAGCTTCTCTTGGAGTTAATGTATTCATTACTTCTTCCAATTGTTCTTTAAGTAATGTATATGCAGCAGAGTCCTGTGGTGCTGGTGAATCATCATCAGGTATAAAATCTCCTAAATGGCTATCATCTTCTTCTCCTATTGGAGTTTCCAAAGATACTGGATCTTGTGCAATTTTTTGTATTTCCATAACTTTTTCAATTGGCATTTCTAATTCTTCTGATAATTCTTCTGGGGTAGGTTCTCTCCCTAATCTTTGAAGTAAGTGTCTTGATGTACGAATTAATTTATTTATTGTTTCCACCATATGAACTGGTATTCTAATAGTTCTTGCTTGATCTGCTATTGCTCTAGTTATTGCTTGCCTAATCCACCAAGTAGCGTAAGTACTAAACTTAAATCCTTTTGAATAGTCAAATTTATCTACTGCTTTTATAAGTCCCATATTTCCTTCCTGTATTAAGTCTAAAAATAGCATTCCTCTTCCCAAATATTTTTTAGCTATACTTACAACTAATCTTAAGTTTGATTCTGCAAGTTTTTGTTTTGCTTCTTCATCTCCATCAAGAATTTTCTGTGCAAGATCAAGTTCTTCTTCATATGTAAGAAGTGGTATTCTACCTATCTCTCTTAAATACATTCTAACTGGATCATCTATATTTATTCCATCAAAATCAGTGATGCTTGCATCACTAACATCAACTTCTCCTATACTTTCTAGCTCTTCAATATCTGGTTCAACATCTTCAAAATCATCTTTTAATAAATCTACACCAATTTCTTCAAATGCATCAAATACTTTATCTATTTCTTCTGGGTTCACATCCTCAAGCTCTGACGCAAGCTCTCCATAAGTAATACTTCCCTTTTCTTTTGCTTTAGATAATATTTTACTTACTTTGTCTTTTTCTGATGTTTGCTCTTCTTTTTTATTTGTGCTATTTATTTTTTCATTTGTCTCACTCTTCTCTGCCATAGTTTCTGCTAGTTTCTTTTTCTTCTTTTTTACTTCTTCTTGTTCTTCATTCATTTTTACATCATTCCTTTCTTAAGGTAAAATCTAGTTTAGAAAGTTTCCTTCCTATTTTATGCTAACCAACTTCTTGCTTATGTCTTTTAGTCTATTTTCTATTTTCCTAGTTTCCTCAGTACTTAGATTTCCAGAAATTAACTCTTTCAAAATAGCACTTTTCTCTTCTAAAAGTTTTTCCTTAATAAACTTCTGTGTTAGCTCATCTATTGCTTTATTAACATCTGTTATATCTAATTCCTTTGACAATATGTATGTAATATGACTTACAAGTTCTTCTTCTTTTTCAAATAGTCCTATTACATTACTAATATCCCCTTTTTCTAATTCTTCATACAAAACTTTCGCAATTTTCTTATTTTTTTCATCTTTAAAATCATTAGGAGATATGTCTTCTTTTATTCTTTGATAGACAACTTGTCCTTCATTTATAAGTAATAGAATTATTAAATTTTCTTTTGCCTCATTCTTACTTGTATTTTGTTTACCTATTTTAACTTCTTCTGTATTTTTTATACTTGCTGGTCTATCTAATACTCTTTGCCCTGGTGAATTTGCAAATTTTAGCTTGTTTAATTGTGCATATATTGCTTCTTTTGATATTCCATATTCTTCAGAAATTTTGTCAACATATACTTCTTTTTCAATATCATTATCTACTTTTAATAAAATTTTACTGACTTCATTTAAAAATTTAATTTTGTCATTAGTTTGGTTTAAATCCAAATTCTGTTTTAGCTTTTTTACTTTAAACTCTACTAATGATATTGCATTTTGAACATATAAATTAAATCGACCACTACCATATTTAATTACAAATTCATCTGGATCCTTTGCTCCTTCAAGTTGCAAAATTCTGATATCATATCCTATGTTTTGTAATATTTCAAGTCCTCTCATTGTTGCTTCTTGTCCTGCACCATCTGAGTCATATCCTATAATAATTTTTGATTTATATCTTTTTAGAAGTCTTCCTTGTTTTTCTGTAAGAGCTGTTCCAAGTGATGCAACTGCATTATCAATACCTCTTTGATGAAGTGAAACTGCATCCATGTACCCTTCTACCATTATAAGAAAATCCTTCTCTGTTTTTTTTGCTACATTTAATGCATATAAATTTCGACCTTTGTTATAACATACAGTATCTGGTGAATTTATATACTTTGGTTTTGAATCATCTAATGCTCTTCCCCCAAATGCAATTACTCTATCCTTTACATCTTTTATTGGAAACATTAATCTCTTTTTAAAAGCATCATTTGGCATTCCATTTTTAGACATTAATACTAGTTTTGACTCAAATATTTCTTCATCTTGAAAACCTTCCTTTTTAAGCTCTTTATATAATTCATCAAAGTTTCCAGAAAATCCAATTTGAAATTTCTTAAGGGTATTATTGTCTAATTTTCTTTTTTTTACATATTCTTGTGCAAGTTTTGCAACTGATTTATAAAGATTCTCATGATAATATTCTGCTGCAAATTTGTTTACTTCAAACACTTTATCTTGTAGCATCATTCTTTTTTTGTCTTCTTCACTTGTCTCTATTTGCGGAAGTGAAATATTAGCTCTATCAGCAAGTATTTCTAAAGCTTCCTTAAATTCAATATTTTCTATTTTCTTTATAAATCCAATAGCATCTCCACCTGCTCCACATCCAAAGCAATGGAATATTTGCTTAGTTTCAGATACTGAAAATGATGGCGATTTCTCATTATGGAATGGGCATAATCCAAAATAATTTCTTCCTTTTCTCTTAAGCGCAACATATCCAGAAATAATATCTACTATATTTACACTTGATTTTATTTCTTCTATTAAGCCATTATCATATCGTATCATCTTTTTCCCTTCCTTTTAATATTCTTACTTAAATAGTATAAATATTTAAGTTTCACTATTTAAATAAGACTAAGTCGCCTTAGACTATGCAGATTGTAAGATAATCATCTACATTTGTTTATCTAAAACAAAGCAATCAATGAATACTTTTCTTATAATATTCGACACATAATTATTAAATCCTTCCTGTATTATGTCGATTAATGTGTATAATTACATAATTATTGTTAACAAAATAGCACAGACTAAAAAACTGTCTGTACTATTTATATTTTAATTTAACTTAGCTTCTATTAATTCTGCAATTTTTTTAGCTTTTTCCATAATAGATTCTTGGTCTTCCCCTTCTATCATAACTCTTATCAAATTTTCTGTTCCTGAAGGTCTGATTAATACTCTACCATTATTTTCAAATTCCTTTTCTAACTTATCTATTGCAAAATTAATGTCTTTATCATCTTTATATAACATCTTTTTATTATTATCAACTTTTGCATTTACCAATACTTGTGGATAAATATTTATGTTTTTATAACTTTCTGAAGCCTTGTATTTATTTTTTAATAATACCATAACTAGCATAAGAGATGTCAAAATTCCGATCTCCTGTAGGATTATGATCTAAAAGTATAACATGCCCTGATTGTTCTCCTCCTAAATTATATCCATTTTTTAACATTTCTTCTAATACATATCTATCTCCAACTTTTGTCTTTTTTAAGTCTATATTATTTTCTTTAGCATATTTACTTACACCTAAGTTACTCATAACAGTTACAACAAGAGTATTTTGTTTTAATTTTCCTTGAGATTTAAGATATTCTGATAAAATAGAAAGAATTATATCTCCATCCATTATATTTCCTAATTCATCAATAGTAAGACATCTATCTCCATCTCCATCATATGCAATACCCAAATTCAATTTATTATCTAAAACATATTTAGAAATTTCTTCTATATGAGTTGACCCACATGCTTTGTTTATATTTATTCCATTTGGAGTATTATTAATTATTTTGTACTTTATTCCAAGCCTCTTATATATCTCTTCTGCAACTTTATATGTTGCCCCATTTGCAGTATCTATTCCAACTACAAAGTCATTTGTTATATTATCTTTTATAAAATCTCCAAAATTTTCCTCAAAAAATTTTATATATTCTTCTATAAGGTCTTCTCTATATTCATCTGTTCCAACTTTTTCTCCAACAGCTACTTCAAGTTCGTTTATCTTTCCAGAGTCCATTACTTCTTCAATCTCTTCCTCTAATGCATCATCTATTTTCATTCCCTTATTGCTAAAAAATTTAATTCCATTATATTCATATGAGTTATGTGATGCCGATATAACAACACTTGCGTCTGCATTTAACTTTCTTGTAAGATATGCTACTGCTGGGGTTGGTATAACTCCTAAATGTATAACATTTGCACCATAGCTTAAAAATCCTGCTGTCATACTACTTTCAATTAGGCTTCCTGATATCCTTGTATCTTTTCCTATTAATATAAGTGGTCTATGGTCTGTATGTTTTCCAAGCACATATGCACCTGCTTTTGCAACTTTATACACAAGCTCTGGTGTAAGCTCTGTGTTTGCAATTCTTCTAATACCATCTGTTCCAAAATATTTTTTCACTTTTCTATCTCCTTGTAGTCTATACTATTCCTGTTTTACTATATTTATTACATATTTTTATTCTAAATTTATATAATTAATCTATATGAAATTTAAGAGTTTCTATTTTTACTTATAAAGTTCCAAGAATCTCTACACATTTCTTCTATTCCTCTTTTTGCTTCCCAATCTAGTTCTGATTTTGCTTTGCTTGGATCTGCAAAAAATTCTGGTAAATCTCCTGCTCTTCTTGGTGCAAATTTATAGTTTACTTTAATATTATTTACTTTTTCAAATGTTTTTACTATATCAAGTACACTAGTACCTGCTCCAGTTCCCAAATTATGTATATATACTCCTGGTTTATTTAGTTTTTGTAATGCTTTCATATGTCCTACCGCTAAGTCTACAACATGTATGTAATCTCTTATACATGTTCCATCTTTTGTATTATAATTGTCACCAAATATACTTAACTCCTTTAATTCTCCTATTGCTACTTTTTGAATATATGGCATAAGGTTATTTGGTATTCCATTTGGATTTTCCCCTATTAGACCACTTTCATGTGCACCTATTGGGTTAAAATATCTAAGAAGAGATATTGTCCATTCATTATCTGCTATATATAGACTTTCTAGCATTTCTTCTATTACCGCTTTTGTTGCTCCATATGGACTAGAAGCCTTCCCCCTTCCCATATCTTCTACATATTTTGGATTTCCTGGGTCTCCATATACAGTTGCAGATGAGCTAAACACCATCTTTTTACATACAAATTTTTTCATAACTTCTAATAGTTTTATAGTTCCAATTACATTGTTATCATAATATTCTAGAGGTTTTACAACTGATTCACCAACTGCTTTTAAACCTGCAAAATGTATTACAGCTTCTATATCATTTTCTTCAAATACTTTTTCTAGACCTTTTTCATCTCTTATATCTATTTCGTAAAATTTGCACTTTTTATTAGTTATTTTCTCTATATTATCTATTACATTTTTAGAACTATTAGATAAGTTATCCACAATCACTACTTCTTTTCCACTTTTTAATAGTTCTACTACAGTATGACTTCCTATATATCCTGTTCCACCTGTTACCAAAATTTGCATGAATTAATCCTCCCAAAAACAATTGTAGGCGTCTATTTAAAAGACGCCCTTTCACTTAAAATTATCCTACTACTGAGCTACTTTCATCATCATCAAATGGTATGAATTTGTTAACTCCTGTATTTTCTACTACATTGTCTATTCTAAAGTTTGCAAATGATTTAGTAATTCTATCATCTATTAACCCTTCAATATTTTCTTCAGAAGATTTTTTGGCTAAAGCAAGTTCACTAACTAATATTTGTCTAGCATTAGTTAACATCTTCTTTTCACCAGTAGATAATCCTTTTTCTTTTTGCTTAAAACTCAAGTTTCTTACAACATCAGCAACTTCATATATGTCGCCTGTTTTCATCTTATCCATATTCTCTCTGTATCTCTTATTCCAATTCATCTCTGTTTGTGTTTCATCTTCGCCTAAAACTTCGAAAACTTTCTCTGCTTGTTCTTTGCCTATTACACTCCTTATCCCAACTTTTTCTGCTTGGGCAGTTGGAATCATAACTTTGACTTCACCAGGCATCTTAATAATATAATATGCTTGTTTTTGTCCTAATATATCTTTTTCCTCAATAGCATCGATCGTACCTGCGCCGTGCATTGGATAAACTATGTAATCACCTATGTTGAACATAAACACACTTCCTTCCAATTTTGTCTAAATTTTCCGATAGATTAATTATACTATATTTTTTATAAAAAGTCAAAGGAATTACATAAAATTTTATCTTACTTTTTATAAAGCTTAAGCCTCATATCTTTTCAGATTTTTAACTTAATTTGTGGTATTAGTAATTTATTGGTAAATATTTACTTTAATATTTCTTAAAAGTGGTTAATTTTAATGCTAATATTAAATTACACTTTGGTTTATACTAATCAATATGTTAATTGCTTTTTTTATTTTAGATTGAAATGGAGGTAAATATTTTATGGCTTTGGACTACAAACTTATTGGAGAAAGATTGAAAAAAGCTAGAGTTGAAAAAGGTTATACACAAGAAAAGCTTGCTGAAAAGATAGATGTTTCAATCGCTTACTTAAGTAGAATTGAAACTGGTGCAGCTCATATAAATTTAAAGAGATTAAATGAACTTTGCAATCTTTTAGGTGTTTCAGAAGCTTACATCTTAAATGGTGCTTCTAGCAATTCAGCAACTTACTTAACAACTGAATTTAGTTCAATTTTAAAGGATTGTACACCTGATAAAAAAGAACTAATTTACCAAATAGCAACAATAATTTCTGAGAAAAATAAAAATGGAAACAAATAATTTTTTGTTTTACTAGGACAACCACTTTAAAGGCTGTCCTAGTTTTTTTATTAAAAAAAGATAGTTTTCACACTATCTTAAAAACAGTACTAAAATATAACCCTTTTTGAAAATTTTCTTACTCACAACTATATTTATCTATTTTTACTTTATAGCTTTTGCTAAAGGACATTGGTTTGTTTCTATTTTTCTCTTACATAACCATTAGTCATGTAACCTCAAGTTATAGAAGCTACGGGGCGCACCGCATATTTGTGCTGATACAAACTATGATAGCCAGAAAAAAACAAGCGATCACAATCAAGACTACCACTAGATACATGCTGCACGCCTAAAGACGCACCACCACTGTCTAAGTAAACGCAGCGAGACGCTAAGTGCCCTTCTACAACCATGCCCTATTTTACTATTTAATTTATTTTTACATCCCTATTATATAAAATTTACGATATTCCTGTCAAGCTGAAAATTTATCAATTTTTTATTATAACAATTAAGAGGTCTATATCCAAACTATTGTATTATCTATAAACTTGTAGTATAATGGTTTTGTTGTATTTTATAATATGACAAAATTATTTTTATGGAGGTAATAATGAAAGCTTTAATTAGTGTATCTGATAAAACAGGTATTGTAGAATTTGCAAAAGAGCTTGAAGCTTTAGGTATTGAAATTATTTCAACTGGTGGTACATATAAAAAACTTAAAGATGAAGGAATTAATGCATTAGAAATTTCTGAACTTACAGGTTTTCCTGAATGTCTAGATGGAAGGGTTAAAACTTTACATCCAAAAGTACATGCTGGTATACTTGCAATGCGTTCAAAAGAAGAACATATGAAACAATTAAAAGACTTAAAAGTTGATACAATAGATTTTGTTATTGTTAATCTTTATCCTTTTAAACAAACTATTTTAAAGGACAATGTTACTCGTGCTGAATGTGTTGAAAATATAGACATTGGTGGTCCTACAATGCTTAGAAGTGCTGCTAAAAATTATCAAGATGTAACAGTTATTACTGACCCTAATGATTATGAAATTGTTTTAAATGAATTAAAATCAAATAATAGTGTTTCTATTGACACAAAATTTTATCTAATGAATAAAGTATTTGAACATACAGCAAATTATGATGCTATGATTTGCAATTATCTAAAAAATGAAAGAAAAGATGAAAGTTTCCCAAATGATTTAACTCTTACATATGAAAAAGTTCAAGAAATGAGATATGGAGAAAATCCTCATCAAAAAGCTGCTTTATATAAGGAAATAGGAAAATGTGAAGGTTCTCTTACAACAGCTACTCAATTAAATGGAAAAGAGCTTTCTTTCAATAATATAAATGATACAAATGGCGCTTTAGAACTTTTAAAAGAATTTGAAGAACCAACTGTCGTTGCTTGTAAACATGGAAACCCTTGTGGTGTAGGCTCTGGAAAAGATATATATGAAGCTTGGAAAAAAGCTTTTTCTGCTGATAAAACTTCTATATTTGGTGGTATTGTCACAGTAAACAGAGAAGTTACTCTTCAGATGGCAGAAGAAATGAAAGAAATATTCTTAGAAGTTATAGTTGCACCTTCTTTTGATAAAGAAGCATTAGAGATTTTAAAAACCAAGAAAAATTTAAGACTTCTTGAACTTCCAACAATTACTGTAAAACAACCAGAAACTGCTTATGATATTAAAAAAATAAATGGAGGAATCATAGTTCAAACAATAGATTCAAAACTTTTAGATAACTATGAAGTTGTAACTAATAGAAAACCTACTGACAAAGAACTTGAAGATATGATGTTTGGACTTAAAGTTGTAAAATTTGCTAAATCTAATGGTATAGTTCTTGCAAAAGATAAACAAACAATTGGAATTGGTCCTGGACAAGTTAATAGAATTTGGGCAGTTAAACAATGTGTAGAACACTCAAAAGAACTTATTAGTGACAGTATTACTAATGGTGCTATTCTTGCATCTGACGCATTCTTTCCATTTGATGATTGTGTGAAAGCAGCTCATGAAGCTGGTATAACAGCAATAGTTCAACCAGGAGGATCACTTCGTGATCAAGAATCAATTGATAAATGTAATGAATATGGAATCGCAATGATTTTTACAGGCATGAGACATTTTAAACATTAAAATTATAAGGAGCTTCAAAATAAGCTCCTTTTTGTTGAAATTTTTTTATTCTTTATGATATAATTCAAACAATTTAAATGTAAGAACTTATTTATAAAATTGGTTCAAATGGAGGTTAATATGATTAATGTTTTGGTTAATGGTGCTCTACGGCAGAATGGGAAAAGAAGTTGTTTCAAGTCTAGAAGACTCAAAAAGTCTAAAATTTATCTGTGGACTTGATAGAAATAATAAAAATATTTATAGTGTACCTGTTTATTCTGATCCTGCCAAAATAAATGAAAAAGTTGATGTTATTATAGATTTTTCCCATGTTCATTCTACTCTTAAAATTTTAGAATTTGCAAAAGAAAAACATATTCCATTAGTTATTGCAACTACTGGTTTTAATATGGAACAAGAGAAAATT
This sequence comes from Clostridia bacterium, assembly GCA_022799935.1. GTDB lineage: Bacteria > Bacillota > Clostridia > TANB77 > CAG-508 > JAAWPK01. Next base: position 3,224 of record JAAWPK010000025.1, on the reverse strand, counting down.
ATAGAAGATTATAGCAAATATCTACCAATATTTAAATCTGCAAATATGTCTTTTGACATAAATCTTATGTGTAAGATACTTTCTGAGCTTGCTCCTCTTCTTTCTGGTTCAGATATAGAAATCACTGAAACCCATCATAGAAATAAAGTCGATGCACCAAGTGGTACTGCTCTTCTTCTTGCAAATAGCATTAATGAATCTTTAGGAAACAAAATGAAATATGTTTATGACAGGCATGATTTATCTAAAAAAAGAGAAGATAATGAAATAGGATTTACTTCTATTCGTGGAGGTAATATTGTTGGAGAACATACTGTGCAGTTCTTTGGGCCTTATGAAACTTTTGAAATAAAACATACTTCTTATTCAAGATCCGTATTTGCAGAGGGTGCACTAAAAGCCGCTGAATTCATTGTAAATAAGCCTAATGGTTTATATTCTATGAACGATTTAGTTAAATAACTGTAAGTTATAATTTGAGCAAACTGGAATGTAAATGTTCAAGCTCAATATTTACCTCTTAAAGGAATGAGCTATAATATAAACAAGCTGAAATGTAAATTAAGTATCAAGCCTTATAGGGTACTTGCACTTACACTATAATTTAAACAAATTGGAATGTAAATGCAAACTGGTCAAGTAATATTTCATATGGTTTAGGTTATAATTTAATCAAGGTGTAATAAAAAATGGACATGAATGTCCATTTTTTTATTATTTTTCTAAATACTCAATTATCTTTTCAGCTGCATCTCTTCCTGATCTCGAAGCCCATGCAACTGTTGATTTTTCTCCGAGCCAAATCTCCACATGCAAATACATTTTCAAGTGATGTCATTTTATTTTCATCTATCTCAATATATCCTTGTTTATTTTTTTCTATCCCTATTCTATCTAGTATATCTCTTTGTGGCTTAGAACCAAGAGCCATTACTACATAGTCCATATCTATAAAGTAGTTACTCCCTTCAATATTTACTGGTTTTTCTCTATCTCCTTCTACCTTTATAAGTTCTGTTTTTATGCATTCTACTCTTTCTACTTTATTTTTTCCTAGTATCTTTACTATATTATTTTGAAAAAGGAATTCTATCCCTTCTTCTATTCCTTCTTCTACTTCTTTATCTTCTGCTGGCATTTGTGCTCTTGCTCTTCTATATATTACTGTAACTTTTTTAGCGCCTCTTTTGTTGATGGTTCTTGCAGCATCCATTGCTGTGTTTCCACCACCCACTACACATACTGTTTTTCCTTCAAAATCTGGATAGTTTTCATTTTCTAATAGCTCATTTCCACCATATACTCCGATTCAAACTCTCTCCCTCTATTCCCATTTTGGTAGAAATATTTGCCCCAAATGCAAGTAATATTGCATCATATTCATTTTCTAGTTCTTCTAATTTTAGATTTACTCCAAGTTCCTTTTTTAGATTTACTTCTATTCCTAAATTTAGTACCTTTTCTATTGTTTCCTTTATTACTTCTCTTGGTAATCTAAAATATGGTATTCCATGAATCAATAATCCACCTAAATCTTCATGTTTTTCAAATATACTTACTTTATATCCTCTTCTTGCAAGATAGCTAGCTGCAGTTATTCCAGAAGGTCCACCACCAATTATTGCAATCTTCTTATTCTTTTTTTCTATTCCTTCTATTAAACCTATTTTCCATCCTTCTTTTATTGCCATATCACCTATAAAACTTTCAAGTTTTCCGAATATTTACTGGTTCTCCTTTTATCCCTTTTACACAAGATCCTTGGCATTGCTTAAAATGAGGGCAAATTCTCCCACATATTGGTTGCAGTACAGTTGTATCTAACAAAATCTCATAAGCTTTTTTATACTCTTCTTTTTTTATACATTCTATAAATCCTGTTATATCATTTTCAAGTGGACATCCTTTTTTGCAAGGTTTCATTTTACAACTTAAACATTGACTTGCTAATTTTTGTACTTCTTCTATTTCCATTTATTTATCATTCCTTATTTTTATTTGTACATTATTTTATATCTAAAGAAAATATTAGTCAAGCCACCTGACCATTTATTATAAATCTTATATTAAAAAAGCGGAGCTTCCAACAACAAAGTTGGTGCTCCACAAGGAAACTGCAAAACATATTATAAAAAATTTTTGGTTTTTCATCAAAGATCTGAAGAGAAATATCTTTTTAATTCCTCAGTCAGATCACTGAACCTAAGCCAGCCTTCCTCCTGGCAGTCACTACAAGTGTAAAAATACAATGTGCAGCCAAACCCCTCTCCTCTTCTGATCCTTTCTGAAGCAATGAGTTTTTTTGCTCCACAATACTTGCAATTTACCCGCATGGTAGCACTATGCTCTTTCTTGTTCATTTTGATATCTAGTTGCATAAAATTCTCCTTTTACATATTTCCTAATATCAGCAATAAAGCTTACATAATTATATCATATATAGTTTAAAAAGTCCACTAACTTGGTATTAGCTCATCTCAAAGTTTTGACTAATTTCTCAAAATTTTATTATTTAGTAACAAGCTAGTATCATTTTTATTATTTTTCAAACTTTTTTTAGATTTACAATTTTTTACTAATAGATGTAATTTATTGCTAAATTTCTATGTCTTCTGATTTAAAATTACTATAATATCTTGCTGAAATAGAAGTAAACTTCAATACACAATAATCTGGATCAGTTACACCTTTTTTATAATACATAGTATATCCAAATTGCCATATCATTTCTTTTGATTCTTTATCTTCTAAAACTTCTACTGTTCCTTTACGCATTATTCCTCTATAAAATCTCTTATCACAAAAATAAACACAAGTCTTTGGATTATTCTTAAATGATTGTACTTTTAATGAAGATGTATTTGTTGAAAAATAAATTTCCTTTATGCCGTTTCTTTTTCTAGGTTTTAGCATTGCTTTAGTATTTGGAAATCCATCTTTATCAATAGAACTAATATAACAAATCTTTTGCTTATCTATCATATTTCCAATAGTTTTTTCTGCCTCTTTCATAATTCTAACTCCTTTTTAACTTGTAATTTTGCAGTTAGATGTTATATTCAAATCCAACTTCTAAATATTCTTTTTCTCCTATTTTTATTGTTCTTTCTTTAATAATTTTCCCGCCCATTTTAGTATAAAATTTTTTAGATGGCTCATTATCTTTTAAGCACCACAATATCATTTTCGTTTTATTTTTGTTTTTAAACTCATTTACAACAAAT
>JAAWPK010000024.1 GCA_022799935.1 Clostridia bacterium | reverse complement strand
CTTGGAATAACTATATCTACGTCTTTTCCCAAACTACATAATGCATGATACATTGCAAGTGAGCTTCCGAACAGCGTCTCCATCAGGAGATTCGTGTGTAAGTATCACTATTGTTTTTGCTTTCTCTATCTCTTCTTTTATATTATCTAATGTCATAAAAACCTCCAACTTAATCTTCTTTTTTAGGCATTATTTCTTTTAGTATCTGGTCTATTTTTGCACCATATTCCATTGAGTCATCTAGCACAAATACAAGCTCTGGTGTAATTCTTAGGTTTATTCTTTTTGCAATTTCTGTTCTAATATATCCGAGCAGACTTTTTTAAATTTGCAAATGTTTCCTTTATATTTTTTGAATTTAATATACTTACATATACTTTTGCATATTTTAAATCTGGTGTGATTTTTGTTTTTGTCACACTTATTAACCCTGTTATTTTAGGGTTTTTAAGCTCATAGCTTATAATATTGCTTATTTCCTTTTTTAACTCCTCGTCTATTCTTCCAAGGCGGTTATTTGTTTTGCTATTCATCCCTTCTCCTTTTATCTTTTTGTTTCCTCCATGACAAATACTTCTAGAGTATCTCCTTCATTTAAGTCATTGAAGTTTTCTATTTGAAGTCCGCATTCATAACCTGCTGCAACTTCCTTTACGTCATCCTTAAATCTCTTTAAAGATACAAGTTTTCCTTCATGTATTACTACATGCTCTCTTATTACTCTTACTCCTGCATTTCTTGTTATTTTTCCGTCTAGTATATAGCAGCCTGCAATAGTTCCTATACTGCTTACCTTGAATGTTTGTCTTATTTCTGCATTTCCTATTATTTTTTCTTCAAATGTAGGGTCTAACATTCCCTTCATTGCTGCTTCTACATCTTCTATTGCTTTGTAAATTACAGAGTATTGTTTTATTTCTATTTCTTCTTTTTTAGCTATTTCTTTTGCAATTGGCTCAGGTCTAACGTTAAATGCTATTATAATTGCATTTGCAACTTTTGCAAGTGTTACATCTGATTCTGTAACTCCTCCAACATTTGCATGTATTACTTTAACTTGAACTTCATTATTTGATATCTTTTCTAAACTACTTGTTACTGCTTCAACTGACCCCTGAACATCTGCTTTTACAATTAAATTTAACTGTTTTAATTTATTTTTCTCTATTTGTGAGAATAAATCATTTAAGCTTACTTTTGACATAGCATTTATTGATTTTTCTCTTTCTTGGCGTTTTCTCTTTTCTATTAAGTGTTTTGCTGTTTTTTCATCATCAACCTCATAGAAAGTTTCTCCTGCTTCTGGTACTTCTGTAAGTCCAGTTACTTCAACAGGTGTAGATGGCCCTGCTTTTTTTACCTTCTTACCTTTATCATTCATCATCGCTCTTATTCTACCTATTACAGAACCTACAACTATTGTATCTCCTACATCAAGAGTACCTCTTTGTACAAGCATTGTAGCTATTGGTCCTCTTGTCTTATCTAGTCTTGCTTCTATTACAACACCTTTTGATTGTTTATCTGGATTTGCCCTTAACTCTTGTACATCTGCGACTAATAAAACCATTTCTAGAAGTCCATCTATGTTTATTCTCTTCTTAGCTGAAATCTCAACAAATACTGTATTTCCTCCCCACTCTTCTGGAACAAGTTCATATTTCATCAATTCTTGTTTTACTTTTTCTGGATTTGCACCTTCTACATCTATTTTATTTATTGCAACTATTATTGGAATATTTGCATTTTTAGCATGATTTATTGCTTCTACTGTTTGAGGCATTACTCCATCATTTGCTGCAACTACTAGTATTGCTATATCTGTAACTTGTGCTCCCCTTGCTCTCATTGATGTAAATGCTTCATGTCCTGGTGTATCTAGGAAAGTGATTTCTCTTTCATTTATTTCAACTTTATATGCACCTATATGTTGTGTTATTCCTCCGAGCCTCTCCTTCTATTACATTAGCTTCTCTTATTGCATCAAGTAATGATGTTTTTCCATGATCAACATGCCCCATAACAACTATTACTGGTGGTCTTGGTTTTAAGTCTTCTGTCTTATCTTCTGAATCATCAAATAATATGTCTTCTTCTGTCACAACTTCTTTCTTTATAGCTGTTATTCCAAAATCTTGAGCTATAAGAAATGCTGTATCAAAATCAACTTCATTATTAATTGTTGCCATTATTCCATAATCTAATAATTTTTTTATTATCTCTCCAGTAGTTTTTTTCATCTCTTGTGCTAAATCTTTTACTGTTATTGATTCTGGAATTGTTATTTCTGTTAATTTAAATATTTTTTGTTTTACTCTTTCTTCATCTGGATTATTTTTCTTTTTGCCTTTTTTTCCTCTTACTGTTGTTAAATCATAATAATCAAGCATTCCACCTTCAGTATCCTCAAACATATGAGAAAGTTTGTTTTCTTGTTTTAAATTCTTAAGTTTTCCAGAATCAAATCCTTCATCTTTTCTTGATTTATTGCTATTTTTCTTTTGTCTATTTTCTTCAGATGTATTTTTACTATTTTTCTGTTTTGTCATATTTCTATTATAGTCACGAGTATTTTCTTTTTCTCCTAAATCTTGTGCTATAATATTTTTAATATTTTTTTCTATTCCTTTTTCATCTAGACTACTTCTTCTATTATTGTTTCCATATCTGTTATTTCCATTATTTGGTTTATTCCTATTAGAATTATTACCAAAGTTATTTCTATTTTGATATCTATTTCCATTATTATTTCTATCATAATTATTGCGATTATTGTTTTCACCATAATTTTTATTAAATCCATTTTGTCGATAATTATTATTATTAACATTATTATTATCTCCAAAATTTCTTCTATTATTATTTTCAAATCTTGGTTTATTATTCTGAGTTCCTCTATTATCAGTTCGTGTTTGATTATTTCTAAAGTTATTATTAACCATCTGACTTTTTTTAGTGTCTGGTGTATTAGTTATATTCTCTTTGATTTCTTCTTTTTCTACTTTACTTTCAACAGTTTCTTCTTTTTTTACATCCATTTCTTCTCTTTTTACTTCTACTTCCTTTTTCTCTTCTATAACTTTTTCTTCTTTTTTAGGCTCTTCTTTTTTTGCTTTAGAAGTAAGCCCAAACAATTCACTTGCAGTCATAGGCTTAGATGGCTTATTCCTATATACAATGTTATATTCTTTATTTGAACTTCTTTCTATAAATCCAACATCTTTTCTTTTTCTGTCTTCTTTTTCCTTTTTTTGTTCCTCTTTCTTTGCAAGTTCTTCATCAGAAATAATAACTTCTCTCCTGATAATCACAGGTGTGTTATTTGCTTTTTCTTTTTTATTATCTTCTTGTTTCGAATTAGCATTGTTAGAGTTCTTTTTATTTGTTAGTTCTTTTTCTATCTTCTTTACTTCATTATCTTCTATTGTACTTAAATGGCTTTTTATATCTAGCCCTATTTTCTTTGCTATATCCATAATATCCTTACTTTGCTTATTTAATTTTTTTGCTAACTCATGTATTTTTATTTTACCCATAGCAAATCACCCCCATTATATTTTATTTCGTTCTTCATTTTATTCATTATACCTTCTGAAAAACTTTTATCTTTTATTCCTAAAATCGCCCTATTCTTCTTTCCTATCGTTTTTCCTAAAATCTCCATTGTACTAAATTCTATTACAGGTACTTTATTATTAGTACAAACATATTTTATATTCTCTTTTGATTTCTCTGATATGTCTTTTGCAATAATTACTAATTTAATTTTATGTTTTTCCACTTCTTCAGATACTGCATCCATTCCAGATACTATCTTTCCGTGCTTTTGCTCCGAAGACCTATCATTCCTAAAATCTTATCTGTTTCTGTCAAACATTACACCTCTTAATTCATTATATTTATTATTATCTATGTTTATCTTTAAAGCTCTACTTAATGCTTTCTTTTTCTTTGCTATTTCAAAACATTTTTCACTTTCACACATATAAGCTCCTCTTCCTTCTATTTTTTTCATAATGTCAATCATAACACCTTCTTTAGAATTTACTATTCTAATAAGCTCTCCGTTTGAATTTCTTATTTCTACAACCTATACATGTTCTTGTTTCCTTCTTATTCTTCATTCTTTTCCTCTATTGATTCTTCATTTTCTTGCATTTCTTCAAGCATCTCTCTAAATTGAGCCTCTGACTTTATATCTATCTTCCAATTTGTAAGTCTTGCTGCTAATCTTGCATTTTGCCCAGCTTTTCCTATTGCTAGAGATAATTGATCATCTGGAACTATTACTCTTGCAGATTTTTCCTCTTCATTTATATCCACTGCCATAACTTTTGCTGGAAGTAATGCTGATGATATAAATATAGCTGGATCTTCATTCCACTCTATAACATCTATTTTTTCTCCATTTAGTTCATTTATTATATTTTGTATTCTAACACCTTTTTGACCTACACAAGAGCCAACTGGATCTATATTTTCATTTTGTGCATGTACTGCAACTTTACATCTATTTCCTGGATCTCTAGCCACACTCTTAACTTCTATTAATCCTTCATAGATTTCTGGTATTTCAAATTCAAATAATTTCTTTACAAAATCTCCTGCACTTCTTGATATTATAACTTGAGGCGCTCCTTTCATACCTCTTACTACATCTATTACATAAGCTTTTACTTTATCATTTACTTTGTATTTTTCTGTTGGTATTTGTTCTTTTAGAGGCATTACTCCTTCAAGTTTTCCTAGATCTAAAACAATAACTCCTGTATCTGCTTTTTGGACTATTCCAGATACTATTTCACCTTTTCTTTCATTAAATTCACCAAATACTATATCTCTTTCAGCCTCTCTTAATTTTTGTATTATTACTTGCTTTGCTGTTTGAGCTGCAATTCTACCAAAATTTCTAGGATTTAATTCTACATCAACAGTATCTCCTATTTCTAATTGTTTATTTATTTTAGCTGCTTCTCCCTTAGATATTTGAAGAACTGGATTTTCAACTTTTTCTACAATCTCTTTTACTGAATATATATGAGTTTCTCCTGTTATAGAATCCATCACAACCTTTACATTTTCACTATCCTTATAGTTATTTTTATAAGCTGTAATTAAAGCAGTCTCTATTTGTGCTATTAAATATTCTTTTTTTATCCCTCTTTCTTTTTCTAATGTTTCTAATGCAATCTCTAATTCCTTATTATCAATAGCTTTCATTTTTATCATTCCTTCCTTTACCAATTATATTTTAATTTCATTTGTGCTACTTGCTTTCTATCTATCTGCTTTTCTTCTGAATTTATCTCTATATATATTTTTTCTTTATCAAATTTTGTAAGTATTCCTGAAAGCTGTTTTTCATTATCAATTGCTCTAAATAACTTTATTTCTACTTCTTTGCCCAAGTTTTCTTCTAAATGTTTCTCTTTTCTCAATATTCTCTCAATTCCTGGAGATGATACTTCCAAAAAATACTGTTTATCTATATAATTCTCTTTATCTAAAATATCATTAATTTCATTAGATACCTTTTCACAGTCATCTAAGTCTATCCCTGTATCTTTATCAATATATACTCTTAGAAAATAATCCCTACCGTTCTTTTGAATACTCTACATCATAAAGTTTATATCCTAATTTTTCTATATGAGGTAATATAAGCATTTCCACTTTTTCTTCCATGTTTGCCAATTTGTATCCTTCCTCCTTAACTCTATGCTTTCACATATATAAAGAGTGGAATTTGCTTCCACTCTTCTAGTTTCATTTTTGTACTATGTAATTATATACTGTATTTTCCTGTGTGTCAAGCCTTTTATAAAGATTTTAACCTTATATCTTATATTTATGTAAAATATATATAATTTTATTTTGATATTTTTACTATATATGAATATTTATACTTTAAATTTAATATTTTAAACTTATTTCGAGGTAATTTGCAGTTTTCTTAACTTGTTTTGAGTTATTTCACTCTTGCATAATTTAACTTGTTTTAAAATATACTATATAAATGTAAATATTTTTAAATGGAGGCAATATTTCATGTATAATAGACTTAGAGAGCTCAGAGAAGACAAAGATTTAACCCAAAAAGAAGTTGCAAGATACCTTGATATGTCACAAACTGGATATTCTCAATATGAAATAGGTAAAAATGATATTCCAACAAGAGTACTTATTAAGCTTGCTTTCTTTTACAATGTATCCATTGATTATTTGTTAAATCTTACAAATGAAACACAACCATATAAAAGAGTTGAGTAGTATCTTTTTTATAATACTACTCAATTATATCTATAAGATTGCCTTGATCCATCCCTTCAAGATTATAATAAGTTGAAGGAACTAATCCTACTATTACATTTTCAATTAAAACAATTTCATTACTTATGCTATCTTCAATAATATTATATGGAGTAAGTATGCTTACATTACATGTAACATCTAGATATAATCTATGTATTGTCTGATTTATTCCTGCATTTTCAAACTCACTCCTTATTTTAGTTGTAACATTCCCTGTTGTTGAAACTTTTAACTTAATATCTGGACCTATTCCAGATAAAATTTTACTACCAGTAAAACTCCCGAAGTCTTAAGTTTATTGTTCCTTGATTATCATCTTGCATCGCTTGCTGTATTCTTACTGCAACATCTGAAGTTATCTCGTTTATTACCGCTATATTTGATTTTATCATTTTTATATTTCCATCATCATCTCTATAAATTGTTACCATATCTTCATATTTGCAATTTCTCATAACTTCTGTTGCCTGCTGATTTGAAATAATTGTTGCTTTTTTTCTGCTCTCATCTAAGCAAATTCTATCTATTATTGGATTTATTCCTTGTATTATAGTAAACATTATAAAAATAGCCACTATTAAAATTAAAATTATTTCTATCATTTTCTGCTTTTTTGAATTGTTTTTCCCACTTGGAAATCTATTAAAATAAACTTTAGGTAAATTTATCCTTTTTCTTGAATATATTTTTTCCATATATTATATTATTATTACACTTTCTATTAAGTTCTACATATTGAGCATTTAGGTATAAATAATTGCATTCCTACATCTATTTTATCAGGATTTTCAATATTATTTATTCTTGCAATATCTTGAACTGTGCTTTTATATTTTTTTGCTATTTTCCATAATGTATCTCCTGGTTTTACAAAATATATTACCATACTATATGGATTATTTTCAATTTCTTCTGTTTCATCTATATTATCTATAACATTTACAGTTTCTAAGTTATATGAATTTGTATTCACTCTTAAATCTACTTTCACATTTATATCCATGCCATCTTGCACAAATTCTCTAGATATTGGAACAATTTCAAAATTAATTTTACTATCTTGCATTAATCCTTCTATTTCTCCACTAAAATCGAATGGTAAATTTTTATTAAGTGTTATCACATTATCTTCTTCTGTATTTGCAAGTATGAATTTAAGTCTTAAGTCTCCTGTGTATCTAACTTTATCTTTTGAAGTACTTACTTCAGTTACTTCTGGTATTACTTCTACATCACATATATTAGCATATTCTGTGTCTTCAAGCTTAACTTTATCTCTAATGTTTATTGTTTCTTCTGAATTTTTTAGATTTACCATTGTATTAATTTTGTTCTCTTCAAAAGATATATTTTTACTTGGACTATACATATCTTGTATTATATTTATTTGTTTTTCTTCAAATACTTTACAAAATATTTCCATTTCAGTTTCTACAAGTACACTATGATCTTCTGGATTGTTAGGTTTTATCATGATATTTTTTAATTTATATTTTACATCACAAAGATTCTCCTCTGAAACACCGTACTAAATCTATAAATCCCATAATTGGTATCATTTCTTCTATCCTTTTTATTCTTCCGTTCTTCTGTTAAATATAACATTCTCACTTCTAAATCAGCTTTTGCAAGCACCTTATTATAACTAACTTTTGTATCTTTATTAGTTATATTAAAATCTATACTTAGTATTTCAGAAAGTATATCCATATTATCTATTATTAGATTCTCTTTATTACTTACTTTTGTTGAATTCTGTCCTACCAAAGAATTCATAGTAATTAGCATCACCTGAGATTGTATATCATCTACATTGTTTACTTCCTTTATAATATCTTTTTTCTCGTTCATAAACACATCTGCTTTTATTTCTAATTTTGCTTTAAGACTCACTTTTCTGCCATTTAGAACTTTGCATTCAATATTCTTTACATTGATGTCTTCATCTAATATCATTCTGCTATCTATTTCTGGAAAATCTAGTATTTCTGTAAAGTCTATATTGCCATTAAAACCTCTTATTCTTTTGTCTTCGCAGTCTGCTAAATACATCAAGTAGACATTCACATTTCCATCTAATCTAATTTTCCCCTCCAATATTTCCTTTTTATAAACACATACATTACCTGTTATATTTACTTCATTTAATATGTCTGGTTTTATATCTGGTATTATTGAATCTCCTTCTACTGTGACTTCAAATGTTTTAGAGCCTACAATCTTATTTATACATAAGTTTTCTTTTACTGCTTCTATCATCAAAGTTTCCTCCTCGCCTTTTTTCTTGTTTTTATTATATATATGTAGACGAGCAAAAAAAATTCCTAATTTCTTAGGAATTTTTTAACTTTATAAATTAAAATAAATTTTCTTTCTCTTCATCATCAGTTTCTTCTCTTATTTTCTTTGGCTCTTCCTGTCTTGGAGGAACAACAGAAGAATATTGTTCTCCATCAAATATTTGAAGGTCAATTGTTCTTGTTAATACATCTGTATAACTATATGTTGCATTTCCTTCTTCTTCATTGTACTTTACTACAAATAGATTTGGATAAGCCTTTTGTAATGTAGCCTCTTTTTCAAAAAATTTACTTCTACCTAGTGTTCCTTTTACAATTATCTTTTGTCCTATCTTTTCTTCAATATCTCCTCTTAAGTTTGAAATATCATCCTTGAAAATCATTTAACCACCCACTTGTTTAAGATGTTTAAATTATATCAGTTTTCACATAAAATGTCAAAAAATGTTTTTTTGTGTAAAACAGTAAAAGTCGCTATCTAGTTGATTTTCAAGATTTGTTTTTGTATTGTTACATTTATATTACATTTGTGTTACAATTCTATTTTTTCCCTTTTGCGAATCTTCCTCCGAACTCTTTTTCCACTATCACCAAGCTCTTTTGAAATATCTAAAGATGTAACAATTCTGTCTCTATTTGTTACTGCAATTTTCTCAGCAACAATTAGGGGATCCATAAAATCTATTAAAACTCTTGCAGGTGATGATGCAAAGTTAGCACCGAGATGCTATTATTGCTTCAAAAAAGCTTTGACAAGCCCCTGCAAATATTACTAAATCTTTGTCTGGTTTTGCTGCTCTCTTTGCCTCTATAACAGTATTTATAAAATATTTAGAATTTCTATAATTATATATATTGTTATAATCTGTTCCATTTTTTATCATCCCGGTCATGACCAGTTATTACTAAAATATCTGGATTATATTTTTTAACTAAATTCCCTACTACTTGTGGTTGTCTATTTTCAGGGATATTTTTTACAACAACTCTTATTCCTAGTTTATTATAATATCTTTCAGATTTTTGAGCATATTTTCTATCTCCATCTAAATGTAAAATAAAAGCATTAGTTTTTCTTTCATTATTAGTAGTAATATTTCTTTTTTTTAATATACTTTTACTTTTTTCTTTTATCCTTTTTTTCATTTTGCTTTCTATTCCTCTTTTTTCTGTATATATCTGCTCTTTTTCTATCTTCACAAGATCTGTAATTTCGCTATCAGCTTCTATTCTATAATTTACTCCCTTTAATATGCAATAAGTCTTTTTAGAATTTTTAGACTTTATTATTCTATCTACATAAAATAAAATATCTTTATTATAAGATATCCTTCCTACTATATCTCCTTTTTTTATTTCCACTCAAAATTCCACCCTTTACTTTATGTTTAATAAATTCTATGATTTTTTCGTTTAAAATGTCCCATTTTTTTATTATTTTTTCATTTTTTAAGCTTTTTGCATATTTTTCTTAACTTTGATAATAATAGCAAATAGAATATTTAAAATATTTTATATTTAAATAGAATTTAAAGGAGGTTTTTAAATGGCAACTCAAAAACATTTATTAATAACAGGTACATCAAATGTATCTTGGAAGGACGCGATTGTACAAGCAGTTAGCGAAGCTTCTAAAACAATAGACTATTTAACAAATGTCAAAATATTAGAACAAAGGGCAACTATCTCTGGAAAAAAACTTACAGAATATTTTGTTGATTTAGATTTGGTTTTTAATGTTGACAGAGAAAGAGAAGATTAAATATTTTTTGAAAGGAATGGTAATCATCTATGGAAAAAATAGAAACTAATCAGCAATATCAAGATTATGTAAATAAAAAATCTCCAAATTCTCCTATACTTAAAGATTGCTTTAATGCATTTTGGGTAGGTGGACTAATTTGCTGTATTGGTCAAATAATTTCTGATATATGCAAATTTAGAGGTTTAAGTGAAGAAGCTTCAGGAAGTATTGTTTCAATTATTTTAATTGGACTTAGTGCTTTTTTAACTGGCTTAAATCTATTTAATAGAATAGGAAAATTTGCTGGAGCTGGTTCTCTTATTCCAATTACTGGTTTTTCAAACTCAATAGTTTCTCCTGCAATGGAATATAAATCTGAAGGATATGTAATGGGTGTTGGTGCAAAAATGTTTACTGTCGCAGGTCCAGTTCTAGTTTACGGTATATCTGCCTCTATTTTAGTAGGTATTGTTTATTTAATCTTTAACACACAAAGTATTACTTTAGTTTAAGAAAGGAATTTTTATGCAAAAATTAGGAAAACAAACAATAAAATTTGATGCACCCCCAACAATACTTGAAACAGCTTCTATTGTTGGCCCTAAAGAATCTCAAGGTCCACTTAGTAAATACTTTGATAATTTATTAGAAGATGAATTTTGGGGAGAAGAAACATGGGAAAAAGCAGAAAGCAAAATTATAAAAGAAACTGTAAATTTAGTTATAAATAAATCTGGTCTTCCAGCAGATATCATTGACTATTGTTTTGCTGGTGATTTACTTAATCAGTGTATCTCATCAAGTTTTGGACTTCGTGAACTAAATATTCCATATTTTGGAATATTTGGTGCATGTTCTACTTTTGTTGAAGGAATGATCTTAAGCAGTATTCTTACTGAGTCAGGAGCTGCAAATAATGTTTTATTTGGTGCTTCTAGTCATTTTTGTAGTGCAGAAAAACAATTTAGATTTCCACTAGAACTTGGAAATCAAAGACCACCAACTTCACAATGGACCGTCACAGGTGCAGGTGCAGGAATTATAACAAAATCTGGTACAGGTCCTTTTGTAACTCTAGCTACACCTCGGAAAAATAGTAGATAAAGGTATAAAAGATGCAAATAATATGGGAGCTGCAATGGCACCTGCAGCAGTTGATACATTGCTTACTCACTTTAAGGATACAGGAAGAAATCCAAGTTATTATGATGCAATCATTTCAGGAGATTTGGGGCATATTGGTAAAGATATTGTAATCGAGATGATGCAAACTTATGGATATAATATAAAATCAAACTACAATGACTGTCGGAGTTTTAATATTTGATAAAGAAAAACAAGATACTCATTCTGGTGGAAGTGGTTGTGCATGTTGTGGAACAGTTTTTTCTGGATATCTTTTTGATCAGTTAAAAAGTAAAAAATATAAAAAAATACTTCTCATGGCGACTGGTGCACTTATGAATTCTACTTCTTCTCAACAAGGAGAAAGTATACCAGGTATAGCTCATGCAGTTGCAATTGAAATTTAGGAGGTCTTAAGCTTATGTCTGAATTTTTTAGTAGTTTAAATATAATGAACTATGTTTGGTGCTTTGTTATTGGAGGAGTAATTTGTATAATAGCTCAAATTTTGATTGATAAAACAAAATTGACACCTGCAAGAGTCTTAGTGTTATTTGTTACATTAGGTGCAATCTTAGGAGGACTTGGTATTTATAAATATCTTGTTGACTTTGCAGGAGCTGGAGCTACTGTTCCTATTACTGGTTTCGGATACAATTTAGCAAAAGGAGCTATTAAGGGAGTTAGTGAAAATGGGTTACTAGGTGTATTTACAGGTGGAGTAAAAGCCTCTGCTCGGTGGAATTGCAGCAGCAGTTTTTTTCGGATATGTAGCCTCTTTAATTGCAAAACCTAAAATGAAGAAGCAATAGAAAAAAGGTACTACTTATGTAGCACCTTCTTTTTATTATTGTTCAATATTTATGTTGACTACAAAATTATAATATGATAGAATAAAATTATCTTTAGCAATATATAAGGTCATTTCTTTAACCTTATACAAACTAATTTTAAGGAGGAATCTACATGGCTTGCTCTAGACCACTCAATCAGCTGGAAAACATCCGAGAAGGAAGTTTCCTGTTGATTAAGAGCTTCGAAACCTTCGAGCTCTACCAGTCGGACGACTTCTACGCTTTCATCCTTCCCACACTCTCTAAGGCAGACTTTCTTTTGATTAAGGGGTTTTACTCCTTCAAGGACTTCGACGATTACCTTTTCGATGTCTTCAAAAGGCCTTGGCGTTCTGTCGTGCAGACCCTGACTAATGAACAGCGCGACAGGGATTATGACCTTGCACTTGCCGAGCTTTCCATGTCCAACTAGTTTTTCAAAACTGAATAGCCCTTAAAAAAGAAAGTAGCGACTGCTTATGCAGTTGCTACTTTCTTTTTTACTCAAATGTAACACTTGTTGTATTTTTTAAGTTTATTTGCTTTGTTCCTCTGTTGATGTCATCAACATATACTTTAATATTAACTGTTCCAACTCCTGTTATTGGTACTGATATATTTGTTTCATCTTCTTTATGAGATTTACTATATACTGTATCTTCATCAACTACAACTCTTACTTTTACATCTTTTGCCGGAATAGGAACTTTCTTATTTTCTGTGCCTGTAGTATTATTATTAACTTCATTTCCTGTTGGTTTACTTTGAACTGTTTCATTAGTATATTGAACTTCATATTTAAGTAGTGATTTTAAATTTATTTTTACAGTTCCTGATATTAATTGATCTATTTGATTTACTGTTATTGTCATGCTCGAACCTTTTTCAACAGTTGTTCCTCCGTCTAAACTTTGTTTTAAAACTGTTCCATCATCTTTTGTTTTGTCCTGTTCAGTAAGTGTTGTACTAACCTTTAATCCTGCTTTTTCTATTTCAGATATAGCTTCTTCTCTAGTTTTTCCAATTACATTTGGAACTACAGATTCTTCTTTTCCTTTACTTACTGTTATAGTTACTGTAGATCCAGCACCTACTTCTTCTTCTGGTTCAACATCTTGTTTTATTACAATCCCTTTTTCTGTCTTAGCATCAAACTCTTCAACAACAACAACCTCTAAATCTGCTGTTTTCAAATCTTCTTTTGCCTCTTCCTCTGTCTTTCCTATAACTTTTGGTACATTTGTTAACTTTAGTCCTAAACTTATAACTAACTCTATTTTTGTATTTTCTTTTATTTTATAATCATTTTTAAATTCTGGATTTTGTGATATTACCAATCCTTTATCTATTTCAGTATCATATTTTTCCTCTTTTATCTCGTATTCTAATTTAGTACCACTTAATGCATTTTTAACTTCCTCTTCTGTTTTTCCTACTAAGTTTGGTACTTGTATATCCTTAGATCTAGTCATATCAAATACTAGCATTGTTCCTCCGAAGGCTTAAACTAAACAATAAAATTATTACAATTACTATTGTAAGTGCTTTATGTTTTACAAAAAAGTTTTCCTTCTTCTTCTTTTTGTTTTTTTGTGCATCTTTTTCTTTGATTTTTTCTTCTATATTTTTCTCTAAATTTTGTTTTTCTATTGTAGGTATCACTTGTGTTGGAAAATCATTTTGAATTGTATTTGAAGTCACAAAATTTCCATCTGGATTTTTAAGAGCTAATGTTAAATCTTTAAGCATTTCTGTTGCATTTTGATATCTAAATGTAGGATCTTTTTTCATTGCTTTCATAACTATTTTATTTATTGCAACTGGTATTCCTGGATTTATGCTTATTGGTTCAACAGGTTCCTCTTGCATATGTTTTAAGGCTACTGATACTGGAGTATCTGCATCAAATGGAACCTTACCTGTTAGCATTTCAAAAAGAACAACACCTAAAGAATATAAGTCAGATTTAGCATCAGTAAATCCTCCTCTTGCGTGTTCTGGTGAAAAATAATGTACTGAACCTAAAGTTGTTCCAAACGCAGTTATTGTAGAATTTGATACAGATTTAGCTATACCAAAGTCTGTTACTTTTGTAATTCCATCTTCTGTAATTATTATATTATGCGGTTTTATATCTCTATGGATTATGTTATTTTTATGTGCTGTTTCTAAGGCAGAGGCTATTTGTATTGCTACATTTACACTCCACTTCCAACTTAATGCACCTTCAGCTAATATAATTTCTTTTAAAGTTTTTCCTTGTATAAGCTCCATTACAATATAGTATAAGTCGCCTTCATGTCCTACATCATATACTGATACAATATTTGGATGAGTTAAACTTGCAACAGCTTGAGCTTCTGTATTAAATCTTTTTATGAATTCTTCATCTGTAGTAAATTCATCTTTTAATATTTTAACAGCTACAAATCTATTTAGTACATGGCACTTTGCTTTATATACAGTTGCCATTCCTCCATTTCCTATTTTTCCTAATAATTCATATCTGTTTCCCAATAATCTTCCTTCTAAGTTCATCTTTTTACCACTCCCCTAGTTTTTTATAATAACAACAGTTATATTATCAATTCCACCAGCATTATTTGCCATATCTATCAAAATATTGTTGCTATTATCAAACTCATTTATTATAGTTTCATATATCTTATCTTCCTCAACCATATTGGTAAGTCCATCAGATGTCATAACTATTATATCATCAACTTGAAAATTTTTAACCATTATGTCTGGTTCAATATCTTCTTGACATCCTAAAGCTTTCATAAGCATGTTCTTTTTGGGATGGTGTTTTGCTTCCTCTTTTGTAATAGTTCCGATCCTTTACTAAAGTTTCTACATAACTATGATCAGTTGTAAGCTTTCTAATGAATTTATCTCTAATTCTATAAATTCTGCTATCACCAATATGTCCAATATATGCTCTATTATTATATATTAAGCAAACCTCTAAAGTAGTACCCATACTTTTAAGTTCTTCTGTTTCTTGTGCCATATCAAATACTACCCTATTTGCATATTCCATTGAATCTCTAATTAATTTTTGTATACTTTCTTTATCATCATCTGTATTTTCAAAATGATTTTCTATATATTTTCTTGCTGCATTTATTGCAAGTTTACTTGCTATTTCTCCACCTTCATATCCGTCCCATACCGATCAGCAAGCATATATAATTTTAATTTATCATTATTCTCAGATATATAATAGTAATCTTCATTTTGATTTCTTACTCTACCTTTATCTGATTTTGCTATAGCTTTCATCTCTTACCTTCTTTCACCCCTTTTTCTCCTTAGTTGACCACATGCTGCTTCTATATCTGAGCCTAACTCTCTTCTTATAGTTGCAGTTATTCCTTTGCTATTTAAGTAATCTCTAAATTTTATTATATTTTCATTTGTACTTTTAGAAAATTTACCGGTTCTCTATTTTATTTATAGGTATTAAATTAACATGGCATAACATTCCTCTTAATAAATTAACCAATTCTTTTGCATCTTTTTCATTATCATTATTATCCTTAGCTAAAGCATATTCAAATGAAATTCTTTTGTTTGTTTTTTCTATATAATATCTACAAGCTTCCATTAATTCTTCTATCTTATACCTATTGTTTATAGGCATCATAGAACTTCTTTTTTCATTATTGGTGGCATGTAAAGATATAGACAAAGTACTTTGCATATCTCTATCTGCAATCTCTTTTATTCTTGGAACAATTCCACAAGTTGAAATACTTATATGTCTTGCTCCAATTTCTAATCCTTTTGGATTATTTATTATTTCTATTGCTTTCATTACATTATCAAAATTATCAAATGGTTCTCCAATTCCCATAAAAACTATATTTGACATTTTAACATCTAAATCTTTTTCTACAGCTAAAATTTCTTCTACTATTTCTCCTGGACTTAAATTTCTTATAAAATTTATACCAGTCGATGCACAAAATTTACATCCCATTTTGCAACCAACTTGAGAAGATACACATATAGTCATTCCATGCTTGTACTCCATTACTACTGTCTCTATCGCATTTTCATCTAATATATCAAATAAATATTTTACTGTTCCATCTTTAGATACCTGTTTTTCTAATATATTAAAATTACAAAGTGTATATTCCTTCTTTAATTTTTCCCTCAACTCTAAAGATAAATCTGTCATCTCATCAAAAGTTATAACATTTACTTTATATAACCATTTAAATATCTGTTCTGCTCTATATGGTTTTTCTCCAAGCTTTTTTAATTCTTCTTTTAATTCATTTATATTATAGTCTTTAATATTTTTCATAAATAGTCTTTCTAAAATTTTATAATTATACTTGTTACACTTATATCATAACTAGAAAAATTTTGCAATATATTTAAAGAAAAAAAGTATATACAAAAAACGATTAATAAACTTCAAAAATACAAATTAAGGAGTAGATCCCTCTACTCCTTAATTTAGCCGTTTACGCTGTTTTTCTTAAATTCTTTGCATGTTCTAATGAAATCTCATCTATATTTCCACTTGCAATTCTTGCTATTTCTTTTATTGTCTCTTCTTCACTTAGTCTCTTTATACTTGTTTTAGTTCTATTTTCACTTGCTTCTTTACTTATATAATAATTATAATCTCCTTTTGCTGCAATATTAGCTAGATGTGTTACACAAAGCACTTGATGTTTTTTAGATATACTTTTTAGTTTTTCACTTGTTGCATTTGCTGCCATTCCACTAATTCCTGTATCTATTTCGTCAAAAACCATTGTAGATACTCTATCTACATCTGCAAGTACATTTTTTATTCCTAGCATTATCCTTGACATTTCACCACCAGAAGCAATCTTTGCAAGAGGCTTTTCATCTTCACCAATATTTGTGCTAATCATAAATTCTATTTTATCTAATCCGTTTTGTGTAAACTTTCCATTCTCATCATACTCAATATGTATAAAAAATTTAGCATTCTTCATTTCTAAATCTTTAAGCTCTTTATTTACTTTTTCTGATAGAATATTAGCATACTTTTCTCTTATTTTATTCATATCTTTTGCAATTTTACTCATTTTTAACTTAATTTCTTTTAAATCCTGTTTTAGTTTATTTACATATTCTTCAGAATTCTCTATTTTTTCTATTCTTTCATTTATCTCTAAATTATATTTCAAAATTTCTTTAATACTGTTTCCATATTTTCTTTTTAGTGTATATATTAAATCTAGTCTCTCCTCTACTCTATTTCTCTCATCTTCATCAAAATATGTTTCTTCACTATATCCTTCTATATCTCTTGATAATTCTTGTATATCATAATATATACCTTTTAGAGTGTTTAAAGAATTTTCATATTTAGTATCTATATTTTCTATTTTCTCTAAAGCTCTTACAGCTAAACTTATAGCGTCTATTGCTATATTATTTATCTGTTCTTCTGCTTCACTAAGGTTGCTTACTATTTTTTCAGAATTTAACATTTTATTTCTTATATCTTCTAATTCTTCTTCTTCATTTTCTTTTAGCTTAGCTTCTTCTATTTCATTTTTTTGATATTTAAGTAAGTCTAATTCTCTTTGTTTTTCTTTATCATCTCCAAAATTCTTATTTATCTCTTGCTTTATCTCATTATATTTTTCATAAAGAAGTCCATATTCTGTTTTTACTTTAGATATATCTTTACTTGCAAATTCGTCTATATATTTTATATGTGAACTTACATCAAGTAATGTTTGATTTTCATTTTGACCATGTATATCTAAAATATCCTTCATAAAACTTCTAAGCTCAGTTACTGAAACTAATCTTCCATTTATCTTACAGGTATTTCTTCCATTTAAATATATTTCTCTTGAAATTATAATATTTCCATCTATACTTTGCTCATGTTCAGGTAAATATATAGATACTTCTACAAAAGAAAACTCTTCTCCTTTTCTTATCATCTCCTTAGAAAATCTGCCACCTGAAATTATTTGAAGAGAATCTATTATAAGAGTTTTTCCAGCTCCAGTTTCTCCTGTTAAAATATTTAGTCCATCATTTAAATCTATTGTAATATCATCTATTATTCCTACATTTCTTATATGCAAAGCACTAATCATTTCAAACCTCCGTTTTGCGAATTCATGTTTGTATTTTATATCATATTTTTCTCTATGTCAAGAGGTTATTTTAAAAAATCTCATTCTTCCTTAAAACCAAGTCCATATGCTTCTCTTGCATTAAAAATTGTCATAAATGAATTTCCATCAATTTTACTTGCAATCTGTCTAATCTTTACTATTTCATGTTTTGACGCAACACACCAAAGTACCATTTTTTCTTTTCTTTGATACATTCCCCTTGCATATATTGCAGTACTTCCTCTTTCAAGCTTCTTGCTTATTTCATCTGCTATTTCTTCATATCTATCTGATACAATAAATATCATCTTTGTAAAATTTGTACCTTCTGCAACTATTTCAATGCTCTTTCCAATTATATATATTGCAATTGCAGAGTACAATCCTATTTCTATCTGTTTTAGAAATACCATATTTATGATAACAATGATAGTATCAAATATAACTAATAAATTTCCTACTTTAAATGATGGAAAATATCTAGATATTATATTACTTAAAAGCTCAGTTCCTCCTGTTGAAGCATTATTCTTTAATATAATTCCATTTCCTATACCAACTATAAGACCACCATAAATACTGGCAAGTAATTTGTCATCTGCAATTATTCTTACATCCGAAAATATACTTTCAAATAAGTCTAATAAAAGAGATAATACTACAGTACCAATAATTGCTCTTATAAAAAATTTCTTTCCAAGTTTCATAAAAGCAATAAAGAATAAAGGTATATTCATAATAAGTGTTACTGTACCAATTCTCGCTCCAAATATGTAGTAAAAAACTGTTGCAATTCCGGTTGAAACCACCTGATGATAGTTGATTTGGAAGCAAAAATAAAACAACGCCTAGTGCCATAAAAATACACCCTATGATAGTTATAACTGTTTCTTTAATAAATTTCATAAAACACTCCATATTAGTATTATCTACTAATACAGAGTGTTATATACTTAATTTTGCTAATATATTCTTCTTAAAACAATAACTTAGCTTAAAATTTTTTGTCCTTAATTACTATACACTTCCAAGACAGTCATTTTAGATTTTCCTATTTTTATTTCTGGATTTCCTTCTGCTTTTATCTCTACATCATATAATTCACTTAACTTTTTAGCATTTTCATCTTGATATCCGAATTATGTTAGGCAATTCTTTAGGATTAACCTCTATTTTTACTTTTCTTACTTTTACATTAAATTGTTTTATTTTTTCTACTATACTATCATACCAAATACTATCTGTGACCATTTGTCCAAACTCCTCATGATATGGTCCTGCAACAATTTCTGTATCTTCTGATTCATTTAGCTCATTTTGTTTTACTATACTTATTTGTTTTATGTTTTTTCTGTTAAATTCATATATAACATCTTTACATCTCTCTATACCTTGATTTAATGTCAAAGGTTCATATTGTCCATTTTTTAAATCTTCTTCTAATTTTGTATTTTTTACAACTACCATAGGATATAGTCTTACTTTATGTGGTCTTAATTTTGCAAGCTCTTTAGCTGTATTTATATCATCAATTTTTGTACTATCTGGAAGACCTACCCCAACCTGAAATGATACATTATATCTATTCCATTTAATCATTCTTGTTGCTTTTTTTATATCTTCCATTGTATATGTATATCCACACTTTTTTAATATGTAATCATTTGTAGTTTGAACTTCTAGCTCAATTGTTGAAACATTTTGCTTTTTTAAAGTTTTCAAAAACTCTTTATTAATTTCTTTGGGAGAAATAGAAATTTTAATTTTATTGAATCTTTCTGTCCTAATTTCTCTATTTGCCTTTTCTAATGCTTTCTTTCTATCTATATTTGACAATTTAGTAAAACTACCTATAAACTTTTCATTTATCTCCTTCATAAGTCCATTTTCCTCCTAAATCTATTTCATATTTTCTAGTGCAAGTTTTGCCGCTTCCATTTCAGCATTCTTCTTTGACTTTCCAGCACCGTTTAGCCAAAACTTTACCATCACAAACAACTTCTGAAACAAAGTATTTGTCATGATCTGGCCCTTTTTCTGATATTATAATATACTCAATTTTTACATTTCCATGTTCCTGAAGCTTTTCTTGTAGTACTGTCTTATAATCTTTAATACCAACATTTTGACTTGATGTCTCTATTGACTCACTCAAATTCTCTATTATAAACTTTTCTGCATTATCTAAACTACTATCTAAATAAATTGCTGCAATAATCGCTTCTATACTATCTGCAAGAATTGCCTTATTTTTTACTCCTCTATCTGACTTTTCAGACTTACCTGTAATTAAGAACTCACTAAAGTCAAGACGAACTGCAACCTCATAAAGACTCTGCTCACATACAACTGCTGCCCTAACTTTAGTCATTTCTCCTTCTTTCAACTTCTTATAATTATTATATAAATATTTACTTGTTATAAACTCTAGTATACTATCTCCTAGATACTCCAATTTTTCATTACTTTCCACTCCATGCATGTTTGCATAAGATGTATGAGTTAATGCTGTTTTAAGTAACTCTTTATTATTAAATGTATATCCTATATTTTTTTCTATTACTTCATATTGCATTTTGTTTCCTCCATTTTTTGTATTATATAATGTAAGATTATAAAAATCAAGATTTAGTTATTTTTCTTCTAACATATTCATAAAGTATAACACCTGTTGCAATTGAAGCATTTAAACTCTCTGTCTTTCCGAGCATAGGTATTTTAGTTTTTGTATCTGAAACTTCCAAGATTTCTTTTGAAACACCTTTTGCTTCATTTCCAATTACAATAACTTTTTTATTATAATCCATTTGATATATATTTTCTTCTCCCCCAAGAGATGTTGCAACCACTTTAAATTTATGCTTCTTAATATTTTTTAAAGTTTCTACTAAATTTTCTGCCTCAATTATTTTCACTCTAAAAATTGCTCCCATAGTTGACCTAACAACTTTAGGATTATATGCATCTACACTTGTCTTTGATAAAATAATTTGACTTAATCCGAGCACTATCAACAGTTCTTAATATTGTACCTAAATTTCCTGGATCTTGTATACCATCTAAAACAAGTATTATATCTTCTGTATATTTTATATTTTCTTCACTATTATCTTTTTCTATAACTGCAAGAATTCCCTGAGGATTAACTACATCTGTAAGTAGCCCAAAAACCTTAGCTGAAACATATATACAATCAAACTTTGCAAGTTTATATAATAGTTTTTGTTCTATGCAATTATCTTTTAAACATTCTTCACATACCACTATTCTCTTGATTTTCACATTTTCTTCTATAGCTTCTTCAATAAGCTTAATCCCCTCTATAATGTATTCATTTGCTATATCTCGAAATTTCTTTTCTTTAAGTTTTCTAATATTTTTTATAATATCATTGTCCTTGCTAGTTATTATTTGCATTTTTTTACCTCTTCCTTTTATATATTTCAAGTTTTATTCTGCCTTGATATTTCAACTTTTATTCTTTTTATTAAATTAAGCTTAAAAATTCTTTTACCTGCTTTATAATAGCCCTTTCTTCATCTAACTTTAAAGTAATATAAGGAAGTGCTGACGGAGAAAACTTTATTCTGTTTTTATATATTTCAAGAAATTTAGTTAAATTTTGCATGTCAAAATCTTTACTTACAAAGTAAAATACTATTTGCTCTTGTTTCTGTATTATCTTATTTACTTTTTTCTCTCTAGAAAGATTCTTTATCCTAGCAATCTCCAATAAATTTTCTACTTCTTTTGGCATACTTCCAAATCTATCTATTATTTCATCTGTTACATCCAATATCTCTTCTTCATTCCTGCAAAGTGCAATATCTTGATATATAGTGATTTTCATATCACTACTTTCTATATATTCATCTGGAATATAACTTGAAACATTTATATCTATTTGTATATCCTCTTCCTCTTTAGTGTCTAACAAATTCACTCCTTGTGCTTCTTTCATAACTTCATCTAAAAGTTTACAATACATGTCATATCCAACTTGCTCCATATGACCATGTTGCACTTCTCCAATTAAGCTTCCCGCACCTCTTATCTCTAAATCTCTCATTGCTATCTTAAATCCAGAACCAAATTCTGTAAAATCTTTTATTGCTTTTAATCTTTTATCTGCAACTTCTGACAAAAGTCTGTCTCTTTTATATGTTATATACGCAAAACTTTCCTTATTACTCCTTCCAACTCTTCCTCTTATTTGGTAAAGTTGGGCTAAACCTAATCTATCTGCATTTTCTACAATAATTGTATTTGCATTAGGTATATCTATGCCAGACTCTAAAATAGTAGTGCAAACTATCACATTAGTCTTTTTATCTATGAAATCCAACATTATTTCTTCAAGTTCTTGTCCCGACATCTGTCCATGGGCATAGGAAACTTTTGCTTCTGGCACAAGTTCTTCTATTTTAACTGCTTTTTTTTCTATTCCTTCAACTCTATTATATAAATAAAATACCTGTCCATTTCTTTCTAACTCATTTGTAATTGCATTTCTTATGACTTCTTCATCATACTCAAGCACATATGTCTTTACTGGTATCCTATCTTGAGGTGGCTCATATATTACAGACATATCACGAACACCAACAATAGACATATGAAGTGTCCTTGGAATTGGAGTTGCTGTCATTGTAAGTACATCTACATTTGTTTTCATTTCTTTTATCTTCTCTTTATCCTTTACTCCAAATCTATGCTCTTCATCTACTATTAAAAAACCTAAATCTTTAAAAACTACATCTTTACTAAGAAGTCTATGTGTTCCGTATTACAACATCTACTTCCCCTAATTTTAATTTCTTTACTATTACATCTTGTTCTTTCTTTTTCCTAAACCTATTTAAAAGCTCTACTCTAACTCCAAATTTATCCATTCTTTCTTTAAAAGCTTCATATTGCTGGTTTGCAAGTATAGTAGTTGGAACTAAATATGCAACTTGCTTTCCACTCATGCAAGCTTTAAAAGCAGCTCTTATTGCAACCTCTGTTTTTCCGATATCCAACATCTCCACAAAGAAGTCTATCCATCGGTTTTGCTTTTTCCATATCTTTTTTTACTTCTTCTATACACCTCAATTGGTCATCTGTTTCTTCATAAGGAAATGTATCTTCAAACTCTTTTTGCCAAGGTGTATCCTTTTCAAAAGCAAACCCTTGTACTTTTTGTCTTGTTGCATATAGTTCTACTAGGTTTCTTGCAACCTCTCTTAAATTTGACTTTACTTTATTTTTTGTATTTTCCCATTCTTTAGAACCCAATTTGTTAAGTTTAGGAGCTTTTTCTCCTCCACCAATATACTTTCTAATATTATCTAATGAATCAGTTGGAATATATAAAGTATCTTCTCCTCTATATTTTATTTTAATATAGTCTTTTACAATTCCCTCCGTTTTTATTGTATTTACACCTATATATTGCCCTATTCCTATTGTCTTATGAACAATATAATCTCCTATTTTTAAGTCAGCAAAAACAACCTTTTCTCCCTCTTTAAAATCTTTTGAAGCTCTTCTTCTAGGTACATAAGGTTTCTTTTCTTTATCCTGTTTTGTAAAATCCAAAAACTTTTCTTCTAACTTTTTTATATTATCATATTCTATTGTAATAACATTTTCTTCTTTTGAAATAATATCTTGTGACTCAAGTTCTATTACACTAAAATTTTCTATTTTAGAAAATATCTCCTCTATTTTATACATATTTTCTAAAATATATGGTACAGTTTTTTTTCTATATACTAAGTCTTTTATTGCAAGTTCATTATCTTTAATTATACTTTTAGCTCTTAAATCTATCTTATTTTTTTCATCAAAAATAATTATATCTTCTGCTGCTAAATACTCTAGCAGGCTTCCTTTAGGTTGTTTTTCTATTTCTTCAGATATTGGATATATCTTTATTTGATTTACAACTTCATTTGACCTCTGACTTGAAATTTCAAAATATCTTATTTGGTCAATTTCATCCCCAAAAAATTCTATTCTTATTCCCTGTTTTTTGCTTATGCCAATATCTAAAATATCCCCTCTTATACTAAAATTTCCTTTTCCCTCTACTAATTCATATCTTTCATAACCAAGATTTACTAACTTTTCTTTTATTTCCTCTATATTATATTCATTTGCAACCATTAGTTTTAATATACTATCTTTCATAACCTTTTTAGATATTATAGGTTGCATTAATGTTTCTATACTTATTACAACAAGTTCGGCTTCATTATTATATAATTTAAGTAATCCTTCCATTCTAGAATATAAAATATCCATGTTTTGAGCATCATAAGAGTATGTAACAATATCCTTCTTAGGTATATATGTTACATTTTTATTTAAATATTTTATATTTTTGTGTAGTTTTTGTGCTTGCAATTCATTATATGTAACTAAGAAAATGTGTTTCTTAGTTTCTTCCTCTACAATTCCTGCTATACACGATTTAGCAATATCTGATAGTCCTAATACTGTTATTTTACTATCTCTACTATCTTCTAAACATTTCTTTAAGATATCTAATTTAAGAAACTCTTTTGCAATATAGGGCTTGAGAATCCCGTA